>JANMWO010000234.1:0-8244 GCA_031394025.1 Acidobacteriota bacterium | reverse complement strand
GTTGCTCTGCCAGTTGAGCTACGCGTCCACTATTGCTGGCGTACTAAGACAGTCTACCACGTCGATCTCCAGCTTCAACCGTCCGTCCCAAAAATCCTCGCCAAAAATTTCTATTGACCACCCAGCCAACCACATTGTATAGTTAGCCCGCAGGCCACTTGGAGGGCCGTTAACGAATGTTCTGCCAATTCTGTGGTGCCGCTGTCGAAGACGGAACCAAATTTTGCCCTACTTGCGGTCGTTCTCAGGAAACTGTGGAACAGCCGGTTACTCCGCAAATGCTGCCTCCTGAACCTCCGCCTCAATATAATCCTGTGAACATGGGCGGTGGCGGCGGCAGTGCCCAAACCGGGAAATGGATTTCCGATGGCTGGCAGATTCTTTCTGGCGAACTGCTCTTGCTGGTGCTCGCCAGCTTGCTGGGGGCGATTGTCGCCAACGTGACTGTCGGTATCCTTGCCGGGGCCTTCGCCATCGGCATAAATATTGTAATCACCCGCAAGATTCTCCAAAACAAAGTGGACCTGGGGGACTTGTTCAAAGGCTTGAAATATTGGTTGGATGGCTTGCTTGCCACCATAGTCATTGCCATATTCGTGTTTGTCGGAACGCTGTTCTGCATCATCCCCGGATTCGTGGTGGCCGCCATGTATATGTTCACTTTTCATTTCATCTACGATAAACGCCTGGGCTTTTGGGAAGCCATGCAGGCTTCTCATAACGTGGTGAAGCAGGATTATTTCGGCTATACAATTTTTCTGGTTTGCGTCGCACTGCTCAATGTTGCGGGCGTGATCGCCTGCTTTGTGGGGATTCTGGTAACCATCCCATGGGGCCACGCGGCAGTCACCGCAGCATACCGCGATGCCGTTGGCTTTGATCCTGCCGGCTCCTATTTTTCATGAGGTTCCTTAGCTGGATTCCTTTGGCCATACTCGCATTGCTGCCCCAATCGCTTTTGCCGATGGTTAACATTTGCGGATTTAAATGGCTGACCGGGCTGCCCTGCCCTTTTTGTGGCCTGACCCATGGCTTGCTCTTTTGGATGCACGGGGAGTGGGCTGAAGCTTTCCATTGGCATTTGCTTACACCGATGGTTTTTATCCTGCTGGCAGGGGCTCCGTTTGTCGTGCAAAACCAGGGAATTGCTCAACAAAAACGCCTGCTGCAACTGGCCAGTGGGGCATTTGCCTGCTATAGCGTCTGGCGATGGTGCGCTATAGTATTAAACAAAGGTTGATAATTCTGTTTTAAGTATGTGGAATGGCGATTATTTCTTTCTTCTCCAGCAAATGGTGGTGAAGGATTTCAAGATCCGGTATCGGAACATGTCGCTTGGAGTGTTCTGGTCCCTGCTCAACCCTTTGATCCTGATGGGAGTGATGACCTTCGTCTTCACAGTGCTGAACCCCAACAACACCATTGAACATTTTCCACTGTTTGTGTTGTGCGGCCTGGTCCCTTATAACTTTTTCAGCGTCTCCTGGAATAACGGAACCATCTCCATCTCCAACAATGCCGGGTTAATCAAACGGGTACCTGTGCCGCGGGAAGTGGTTCCCATTGCCACGGTTTTATCCACTTGCATCCACTTGCTGATTCAGATTGCCCTTCTGCTGGTTATGGCCATCGCCTTTGGACGGGGGATAAACTGGCATTGGCTTTGGCTTCCACTGGTGTGGGCCTTGGCGGTTATTTTTGTGTGCGGCATCGTGTTGATTACCTCAGCACTGGACGTTTATATTCGTGATGTGCGTTACGTTGTGGAATCGGTTGTGACGGTGATGTTCTGGGCTATTCCCATTTTCTACTATCCATCGCCAGCCATCGCCGCACGTTTTTCTTATGTGTTCGATTACAACCCCATCACCGCACTGGTGTTCGCATTGCGATTGATTTTGATTGATGGTCAATCGCCGCCGCTATCTTTGTTGGCGAAGTTCGCTTTAAGTTCCTGCGGCATGTTTGTTTTAGGCTGGTTTGTATTCCGCCGCTTGAAATCGCGCTTTTTCGACTATTTGTAACCAGATGAACGTCATCGAATTCAATCACGTTTCCAAATCGTTCCATCGCAGTGCTGGACAATTATTGTTGCGGCAATATGTCGCTGACTTGTTTGGCGGTGAAGAGAAAAACCCATTTTTCGCCCTGAAAGATGTTAATTTTCACATTGGCGATGGGGAATGTGTGGGCGTCATTGGGGCCAATGGAGCGGGTAAAAGCACACTATTGAGCCTCATCACCAGGCTTGCCCCACCATCCAAAGGAACCGTGGTAGTGAACGGTCGGGTGGCGGCACTACTCGAGTTGGGTGCAGGCTTTCATCAGGATTTAACGGGGCGCGAAAATGTGATTCTGAACGCGTCGTTGTTGGGCTTTTCCCGCAAGCAAGCCTACCAGCTTTATGATTCCATTGTGGATTTTTCTGAAATGAAAGAGTTCCTGGAAGAACCCCTGCGGACCTATTCCAGCGGCATGAAATTGCGCCTGGGCTTTTCTGTGGCGGTGAATATGGATCCCGATATTCTGATCATTGATGAAGTGCTGGCCGTGGGGGATCAGGGCTTTCAGAACAAGTGCATCGAAAAGATTTACGAGATTAAGAAGCGCGGTAAAACCATACTTTGCGTTTCCCATAGCGGGCTAACCATTCAACAATTGTGTGATCGAGCTTTGTGGCTGGATCACGGAAAGCTGATGCTGGATGGGCCATCGGCGCAAGTAGTATCGGCCTACGAAGGCAGGTAGACTAAAATCATGTCCACTGAAGCCGTCCTGGAACAGCCCACGCGCCCACTTACCTGGCTGACCGATGAAGAACAGATGTTCCGTTCCACTGTGCGCAAATTCGCCAAGGAACAGATTACGCCGCTGGTTCGCCAAATGGATGAGACTTCGCTTTTGGATAAAAAGCTGTTGCGGCAACTGTTCGATTTGGGATTGCTGGCAGTGGAAATCCCTGAAGAATATGGTGGCCAGGGCGGTTCATTTTTTCAGAGTGTTCTGGCAATTGAAGAAATCGCCGCAGTGGATCCAGCGGTGGCAGTGGTAGTGGATGTGCAGAATACGCTGGTGATTAATGCCATGCTGCGTTGGGGCAATGAAGAACAAAAGGCCCGCTTGCTGCCGAAACTGGCTGCTGAGTATTTAGGTGCCTATGCGTTGTCTGAAGCTGGTTCCGGATCCGATGCGTTTGCATTGACCACCAATGCGGTGGAAGACGGCGATGGCTACATTCTGAATGGACGCAAGCTGTGGATCACCAATGCGGCGGAAGCAGGATTGTACCTGGTATTCGCCAACGCCAACCCTGAGGCGGGCTACAAGGGAATCACCTGCTTGTTGGTGGAACGTAATTTCGCGGGCTTCACAGTGGGAAAGAAGGAAGATAAGTTGGGCATTCGGGCATCTTCCACTTGTGAACTTTTGTTCGATAATTGCCGTGTTCCCAAAGCCAATGTTTTAGGCGAAGTGGGCAAGGGTTACAAGATTGCGATTGAAACGTTGAATGAGGGTCGGATTGCTATTGGCGGGCAGATGGTTGGTTTGGCGCAAGGAGCTTTTAACCATGCGCTGGCTTACACAAAACAGCGTAAGCAGTTCGGCAAATATTTGCAGGAGCACCAGGGCATCCAATTTCAATTGGCGGAAATGGCCACCAAGATTGAAGCAGCTAGGCTGATGGTTTACAATGCGGCTCGATTGCGGGAATGGGGTAAACCGTTTGTAATAGAAGCGGCCATGGCCAAGCTGTATGCTTCCACTATTGCTGAAGAAGTGGCGTCGCAGGCGATAGAAGTCTTTGGTGGTGTGGGGTTTACCAAGGATTACCCGGTGGAGAAGCTGTACCGGGACGCGAAGATCGGCAGGATATATGAAGGCACCTCCAATCTGCAAAAGATTACGATTGCCAAAGGGTTGGTTTAAGGGCTGGTAACCAGAACGGGGTTCCCCGCATCGAACAAAGGAGTAACTATGCGCAATTTCATATTCACCCTGCTGATGTCTGCCCCGGTGGCCCTGTTGGGCGCCGATAAGCCGGAACTTACCGAAGCCGAAGCACAACAGGTTATCCAGAAGTTTGCCGCTAAAGAAGCGGAGTTCGCCTTGGCCAGGGAAGTTTATACTTACCGACAGAGCGTGAAGATCCAGGAATTGGGCAACGGTGGGCAGCCCGGTGGGAAGTATGAAATTGTAAGCGATATCATTTTCTCTGCCAATGGCAAACGTACGGAAAAAGTGGTGCGGGCCCCTGCAAACACGTTGAAAGAAATCCTATTGACTCCAGAAGACGAACAGGATTTGCGCAGTGTGCAACCTTTTGTGCTCACCAGTAAAGACATTGATCAATATCTGGTGCGGTACATAGGGCGGGAAACGTTGGACGAAATTTCCTGCTTCAGCTTTTCTGTAAAGCCAAAGAAGATGGAAAAAGGGAAGCGTTATTTTCAAGGAACGGTGTGGGTGGATGATCGCGATCTGCAAATTGTGAAATCTTATGGCCGAGCTACAGGTATTGTGAAAAGCGAGAACAACCAATTTCCAAAGTTTGAGACCTTTCGCGAACAGATTGACGGCAAGTATTGGTTTCCCACTTTCACTACTGCCACCGACACTTTGAACTTTAAAGATAATTCCGTGCGCATCAAGATGACCGTGCGTTATGAAGACTATAAGCAGTTTAAGAGCGACACCAAAATCACCTTTGGCGATGTGGTGGAACCTGCTGCTGCGCCCCAAAAAGCTCCGCCGCTGCCTCCAAAGAAGTAGGCTGAGGAACCGTTGGGGTCGGAAATCACGCTGTTCGGTCCGGTTTGTGTTCCCCTGGGCGGTTTGGTGTGCTTAAATGGTAGTTCATAAATATGCCCGATATGTCCCTCAGGATACGGCGCAATTGGGTTGCGCTCAGTCGGCGCGCTCGGGAACTTCGCTTCATTGCGCATGGGCTTTTGGACACCAATCATATTGTCCAAGCTCACTTGATCCCTATGCGACGCTGCAATTTGGCGTGCACCTATTGCAACGAATTCGACGATTTTTCCAAGCCAGTTGACATTGACGTAGTGCTGGAGCGAGTCGACCATTTGCATCGGCTTGGTGCCACGCTGATCATGATCAGTGGTGGGGAACCGCTCTTGCATCCAGATTTGGATAAGATCATCGCCCGCATCCGCCATCACGGTCGTTTGGCAGGTTTGATTACTAATGGATATTTGCTGATGCCAGATCGTATTCAAGATCTGAATAAAGCGGGCCTGGATCATCTACAAATCTCCATTGACAACGTTCAGCCGGATGATGTTTCGAAGAAAAGCCTGAAGGTGTTGGATAAAAAGCTACAGATGCTGGCCGACCATGCCCTGTTTCACGTCAACATCAATTCCGTATTGGGTGGTGGAGTGAAAGATCCGGAAGACGCCATGACGGTTGCCAGGCGAGCTCTCAGTTTAGGATTCAGCACTACGGTTGGAATCATTCACGATGGTTCGGGTCAATTGAAACCACTGGGACAGCGGGAAAAATCGATTTACCACGATATCAAGAAGCTGTCACAGCGGAACTTTGCCCATTTCTCAGGTTTCCAGGACAAGATTGTGGACGGTAAGACTAGCGAATGGCGTTGCCGTGCTGGTGCCCGCTATATTTATGTCTGTGAGGAAGGCTTGGTCCACTATTGTTCGCAGCAACGCGGATACCCTGGCAAGCCCATTGCTGATTACACGCATGACGACATTCGTCGGGAATTTCTTACGGAAAAAGCCTGTGCGCCAATGTGCACTGTTTCCTGCGTGCATATGACAAGTCTGATTGATTTTTGGCGAGCACCGCAGATCCACAAGGCAGACCCGGCAGCGGCGCGTCGTGAAGACTTGGTTAACATTCAATCCGCTGGGCATTAAACAAAAAAAACGCCAAACAAAAAAATCGCGAGGGGTGATTGCCCAACCATCCCCTCGCAGCTTCTCGCCTCTTCTTGGCGAAACTTGTATTATGAACGTCGACGGTACAGCCACACGCCGAGGATGGCCAGTCCGGTTCCCAGCAATGCTGCTTTGTTGCCTTCTGGAACATCTGAGAATGTGAACGACACTAAATCGTGATTCTCCCAGGCCCCGCCAGTGGATGAAGTGAACCCGATAAAGGCATCGGAACCGTTTTTGAGGCTCAGGAGGGTGCGCAAATTCACATTTACGTCCATCACTGGATTGCTCATATCGATGAAGAACACTTTTAACGAACCCGGCTTGTAATCGATCTTAGCTTTATAAATTGCTCCACTAGCCATATCGGCTGAAGGAGTGTAAATTCCTAAATTAGGATTGGCAAAAGGATCGGCAGGGTCTGTACTGGCACAGTGTTCTGGTCGATTGGCTGCCGTTCCCAAGCTCTGCACGGCGATATGGTTATTGTTTGGTTCGCAATAGGTAACCTTCTGGTTCTTCCAGGTATCGAATTCAACAGCTAAACTGTTAGGAATGCCGTAATAGCCTATTCCGCTATTTGCCAGCCCAAGGGCGGCCACGGAGTAATTCTGCACGACAAAGGCGATGCCATCGCCGCCGCTGGCCACATCAGCGCCAGAAAGAATGGTGCCGTCGTCTAGAATTTGGTGTCGGTCTGTAATTTGAAAACTAAATGTCGCGGTAAAACCATCGCCAACGTTGACCAGATTCGATAGCCAAGCCCCGCCCACCCGCGAATAGTTAGAGGACGACAGGCGCAAGGCGCTTCCCACCACTGCTGCGTCAGACACCAGGTTTAAACCTGACGCCGCACTGAAATCAGTGAAGTTAAAAGCTGTGGCAGAGACCATTGTTCCACTACCCACTAACCAGGCCGCAATGCATTTTGCAGCCCACGCGCGTTTCATTTTCATTTCCATTTTCAGACTCTACCCATGGAACCACTCGAATTAACGATTTCCCATAGGACTTGTACCGGTTTGGTACTAGTACAGACCTTAGAACTCGAAGAACATACGCCCGTACCCTCCAATGCGCGAATAAAACCCTAACTTGTTCTGGTGTTCCATCCCCAGGACGAAGCCCGTATGCCGGGTAAGCCACTTGCGGAAATAGACTTGCGCTGAATATCCAGTAAGATTCACTTCTAACGGTGTTTTTGCCACATAGCTGTAAACTTCCTTGCCACCGCCAACAGTTGCCCCTACCCAGTACTTGCCTTCCTTGCCATATTGAGCGGACATATTTGCTGATGAAGAAAGGTGATTGCCGGGCTGATTGCGATTGATGTTGTAGTTGCCTTCCACCACCATTTTGTTGGGATAGTAAAGGAAACCCACGGAATAGATCTGCCCTTTCACCGGACCGCGAAAATCGAAATAAGTGAAGCCGGAAGAGAGCACCAGCCGCTTATTGAATGTCGGTTTGTAGAACCCTTTCACGTCGTAACGTTGCCGGGGGAACAACAAAGCACTGTCTTGTTTGGCAAAGGGAGTGACGCTGAACCCTTGGGTGGTGTAGAACTTTTTGGTCCAGTTGGCATAACTGAAGAAGCCGTAATTTTGTTGGGTGCCTTCCGGTCTGGTCTGCGAATTAAACAGGAACACGGGAGTGAAGCGGGGGTTATTGCGAATCCAAATGGATGCATCGGCACCACGTAAGTATCCTTGGCCGTTGGACAGGTAACTATGATAAGTCCCTACTTCCACCAAAATTGGCAGTGGGCTTTCGTACCCGGCGCGTTCAAAAGTAGCGGGCGTATCCTGACTGGGATTCTGTTCGGCACAAAAGGCCACGGGCAACAAAAGCAAAGGTAAAAAGAAGCGATTCATATTATTGGTCTCCCGAATTTTTAAGCCAGGCCAGTGGAGCGGAAACTGCCGTCACCTTTTCCCCGGACGCCAGCTTGCCGCGCACCACCACATTACTTTCCACGGTCAAAGTTCCACCAGCGAATGCGACTACAGGAACGTCCCCAAGCCCTCTTACCCCATGCTTCAATCGCATTTCTCCACCGGCATGAAGAACAGATTGAAAAAAAGACCCGGCGCCAATTTCCATATTCTTTTCGGCAATCAGATTCCCCTTGATCAGGCTCATCTCACCAATTTCAATGGAACCTGTGGCTTTCAAATCGGCTTCAATCATGGAGGCGCCAGGAGTCTTGATATTTCCTTTGACGACCAGTGGGGAACGGATGTGAAGAGGTGCCGTCAGGTTGAGGTCGCCGTTATACAAATAGCTTCCGCCACCCATTGAAAATAAAAGATTGGGATTATAC
>JANMWO010000232.1:0-4644 GCA_031394025.1 Acidobacteriota bacterium | reverse complement strand
CAGCGCCATGATCGCATCGGGATTGTGTGCTGCCGGATTGAAGACCGGGCTTTACACATCGCCTCATCTGCAACAACCTACCGAGCGAATCCGCATCAATGGCGTACCTGTTGGTCCCACTGAATTCTCCTCTGCCTTCGACGTCGTTCATCAAGCTGCGGAACGGCTGCTTGAATCCGGTGCTCTTGAAATCCACCCTTCCTATTTTGAAACCGTCACGCTGATGGCCTTCCATCTTTTTCGCAAGAACAATGTGGATGCTGCAGTGTATGAAGTTGGACTTGGCGGTCGTCTGGACGCAACCAATGTGGTCATTCCGGAAGTGGCCGTGATCACCCCTGTTGATTACGATCACGAACAGTTTTTAGGCTCCAGTATCGAATCCATTGCCGCAGAAAAAGCGGGCATTTTGAAAAGTGGACGGCCTGCTGTCATTGCCAAACAAAACGATGTTGCGATGAACGTGATTCAGCAGCGTGCCAGTCAATTGGGCTGCCCATTGCACTTGACTCAGCGTTGGATTCCTAATGATGTGCAACTGGATGAACGCGGCTGCCGCTATCGGTTTGAGAACCTGCACATTACTTGCCCCCTGGCCGGCGACCATCAATTGGATAACAGCATTACCGCTGCGTTGGCTTTACGCGTAATGGGCGTGGACGATAGAGCCATAGGGAAGGGCATTGCCTCCGTTGCCTGGCCCGGTCGTCTGGAACAGGTGTGCGACTCACCGCGAATCATTGTGGATGGCGCTCACAATCCCGCCGGAGCTCGAGCCTTAGCCGATTACATCAAGCGGTTTTTCAACAACAAGAAAATCGGCATCATCTTTGGTGCCATGCGTGACAAATCCATTGACGAATTAGCGACAACGCTTTTCCCACTGGCTCATCAATTGATTCTCACCGCGCCCAATATGCCGCGCGCGTTACGACCCGAAGCGCTGCTGGAATTTTCATCCAATACCAACGTGTCCATCCATCCCCGCCTGTCCGATGCCATCGCCGCGATTGCCGATGTGGATGTTACTTTTATTACCGGATCACTTTATTTAGTGGGTGAAGCACGCTCACTCCTCATACAATAGGAATTGGCGCATGTTGGCTATTCTGCGAACTTTCCTTCTCACCGACCCATTCTTTTTTGGTTCCACTGCCATTATGGGAACCATCAGTTTGCTTGTTTCCCCATTCGATAAAGATGGCAACCGACAAATTCGAATCGCTCGTTTTTGGGCGAAAATGAACTGCTGGTCCATGGGCATCCGTGTGAAGTTCGAAGGCTTGGAAAAACTGGATCTATCGCGCAATTACATCTTCGCATCCAACCATCTAAGCTATACAGACACTCCTGCACTTTTAGGAAATCTGCCCCTGAATTTTCGTTTCCTGGCCAAGAGTGGATTATTTTCCATCCCCCTTATGGGTAGCCATCTGCGCACTGCCGGTCACATCCCGGTGATGTTGGAAAACCCATTCGCTGCTGTTCGAACTTTGGGTGCCGCAGGTCGCATTGTTCGGGAAAAAAGTCTCTCTCTACTGATCTTCCCTGAAGGCGGACGCTCTGCCGGTAAGTTCGGGAAATTCAAAGGCGGTGCTGCTTATTTGGCTATTCAATCTGGGGTGCCTGTGGTCCCCGTGGCGCTCATCGGCACTCGTGAGATCCTACCTATGCACGGGTCCATCTTCCATCCCGGAAACGTGCTGATCAAAATTGGCGATCCGTTACCCGTCGCCCACCTTACCCGTAAAGATCGCAAGCAGTTCACCAGGGAACTGGAACATCAAGTGGCCACTTTGCTGGATGGCAAGTACGGGTCTAAGGAACGGTCCATCTGAAAAATATGTTCGCTGCCTTTATCACCATCGTCTACCGAGCCCCGCTGATCATCGTCGCTACTATGTTGATGGGATCGTGCAGCCTCGCCGTGATGCCGTTCGATAAGGGTGGACGGATGCAACTATGGTGCGCTCGCGTCTGGGCCAGAATGCTGTGCCGACTGATGGGAATTCGGGTGACCGTGGAAGGTCTTGAAAAGCTGGATTTATCGCGAAATTATATCTTCGTTTCCAATCACCTGAGCTATGCCGATACGCCCGTTTTGCTGTCGAATATTTCCTCTAATTTTCGTTTCATGGCCCGTGCCGGATTATTTCGAATCCCATTCCTGGGTCATCATTTGCGAACTGCCGGGCATATACCTGTGGAAACTGAAAATCCTCGCGACGCCGTCCGCAGTATGAACGATGCAGGCAAGACGGTTCGGGAAATGGGGATTTCCCTGCTGATATTTCCCGAAGGTGGCCGTAGCAATGGAGTGTTCGGCCAATTCAAGGGCGGGGCTGCGTTTGTCGCCATTAAAGCCGGTGTGCCCGTTGTTCCCTTAGGCCTCATTGGTACTCGTCAAATCATGCCTCGCGATAGCAAAGTGATCCACTCCGGAAACGTGCGGGTTCGAATCGGCGAACCCATTCCTGTGGAAGGCCTGACGCTGAAAGATCGGGAATCCTTCACCGCTCAATTGAGAAGCAGCGTCGCCCAACTGCTGGAACCCTAATTCAACTGGAACTTTTCCCATCCATGCGGTGTCAATATGAGTAACACCGTCCAATGGTCCATGGAAGTTTGGGACGGAAAATGTTAGGGTGAGACGAGGGTATCGTCGTGGCGGACACTTCAATTGGCCTATACCTGGAAACAGGGCGTGATCGTGGGGACGTAGCGGATCTCGCGTTTCGTGATCAGCAGTTGCTCGTCGGCTTACAAGCCGGGGAGGAGCAAGCTTACGAAACCCTGATCAATCGCTTTTCCTCGCCAGTCTACAGCGTGGTTTATCGGCTTCTGTCAGATCCTGGGGAAGCTAACGATGTGATGCAGGATGTGTTCCTCAAGATTTTCCGCAATATTGGAAAATTCAGGTCCGACTGCAGTTTGAAAACCTGGATTTATCGCATTGCGGTGAATGAAGCGCATAACCATCGGCGCTGGTTTAGCCGACATAAAAGACAAGAGGTTGGCCTGGATGGTGAGGATGAGGATACGCAATCCTACTCCGAACATTTGGCAGACCCCGGGCGCAGTCCCTTTGATGTGACATTGAGTCACGAAAAGAAGATGCAGATTGAAGTGGCGCTGGGTCAACTGAAACCGATTTTTAAGGCAGCAGTGGTACTGCGCGATATTGAGGATCTGAGTTACGAAGAAATTGCTGGAATCATGCAGGTATCGTTGGGCACAGTCAAAACCAGGATTCTTCGTGGACGCGATCAATTGAGAAAAATACTATTGGAACAGGAGTCTGCCATGGTTGCGGATATTATGCATAAGTATCACGCACAAGCATCCGTCAGTGGAGATAGCAGGTAGTTGAAGGACTGAAAGATTATGAAAAACATTCAGGATTTCGAACCCGAAGGTAACGATCCCATTCGTTCTATGCTGGGAACTCTGCCAAAACAACAGATGCCAGAGTATTTGCGCACAAACTTGCGGGTTATCGCTTCGCGCGAACGCACTTACGCCGCTGCTCATCGCACCATTGCTACTACCTTACGCACCTGGGCCGCAAACTTTTCTTTGTTGTATCAAAATCTGATGCGACCCCTGGCCCTTCCATTCGCTGGCGGACTTACATCTGCCTTGGTGATGTTCGGCTTGCTTTATCCAACGCTGGTCTCCGGTTACCGTCCACAGTTTGATTCCCCCGGAATCATTTACGAAGAAGCCCAAGTAAAAGAATTGTGGCCCTTCGGTTTAGCAGGCGCTAGTAAATTGGATTCTGCCACCCTGGTGGTGGATGTTACCATTGACGAACAAGGCCGTATGATCGGCTACTCCGTTCCAACAGAAGGCATGCAGTTGATGAAGGATTCTGTTCTGCGCCGATCCATTGAAAACAATTTACTGGTAACAAAATTCAAGCCAGCCAATTTTTTTGGAGCACCCACGCAAGGTAAGTTGCGCATCACCATCCAACACAGCCGCATGGACGTAAAGGGTTAGGGCACTCTGGGGCAAAAGCTTGGGCAACACTTTCTTCGTAGCAAGCCGATACTGGAACGGATCACCAAAGCCGTTTGCCGTCAACCGCATCCTCTGATTCTGGAGATAGGGCCAGGGCAGGGAGCTTTGACAGCCTTGCTTCTGGATCAGGCAGAACGCGTCGTGGCAATTGAAATTGATCCCATCATGGTGGATCATCTGAAGCAACGCTTCGACGAAGATCCTCGACTGATTATTCATCAGGGCGATGTCCTCCAAACAGATTTATCGCAATGGGGTCCGGCGGTCTTAGCCGGCAATCTTCCTTACTACATCACATCGCCCATTTTGGAACGTATTTTTGCGGCCAGCCATGTGTTGAGCCAAGCTACCATACTGGTTCAAAAAGAAGTGGCCGAACGGATGGTGGCAGCCCCAGGATCTCGTGATTACGGTTTACTTTCGGTGCGTACGCAACTGCATGCCGATGCAAAGTTGCTGTTCAAGGTTCCACCCGGATCCTTCACTCCACCGCCAAAAGTAGATTCAGCAGTGGTCCATTTAACGCTAAAACCCGCCGCTGACCATAGCGAATTCCTCACCTTTGTCGGACGTTGTTTCAGTCAGAAGCGGAAGACTTTGCGGAACAATTTGGTGCCATTT
>JANMWO010000563.1:0-8220 GCA_031394025.1 Acidobacteriota bacterium | reverse complement strand
AATTGTTTGTCAATCCTGTGGCCATCTACACGCTTACCATGCCTGCCCAGCCGCTTTCGATCACCCTTGACCCTTTGGGCAATTTGCTGATTTCCGATTCCGCAAATCGAGTGGTCTTCCATTTCCCTTCAGTAGTCGGGTTGAGCGCCGCCCACTACCTGTCCCGTCCGCTTTCACCCGGCTTGATTGTTTCGTTGTATCCGCAGGGCGTGAAGTTCGGCGATACGCAGAAAATATTCTCTGGCTATCCACTTCCCAAGGAACTGGCCGATATTGAAGTGTTGGTCGATGGTGTAGCTGCTCCGCTATACTTTGTGGACCCTGCTCAGATCAACTTCTACATACCGATGGGCGCGCCAACTTCCGGAACATCGGAATTCATTGTGCAAAAGAAATCGGTGCAACAAGTTCTAGCCAGCGCGGTAATTGCGATGGCTCCGGCTACGCCCGGCTTCTTCACGACGGCTCAATCGGGACGCGGACCCATTGCTTCAATCAACGAGGATGGCACCATAAATTCTGCCTCCAATCAGATTGCCCGTAAAGGAATCATTTCGTTGTATGGGACCGGTCAGGGCTTCGTTCCCAATGCCCCACCCGATGGAGTAGCGGCTACCGGTCAAACACCATCTGCGGTGAAGCCGAGAGTCTTTGTTGGAACTGATGAACTTTCCGGCGATGATGTACTCTATTCCGGTTTAGCACCAGGGTTCGTCGGTCTGTGGCAGCTCAATATCCGCATTCCCGACAAGGTTCTTCCCGGACCAACGGTGCAAGTCGCTGTGATTGTGAACAACATCCCCAGCACTCAAAGTTCCAATGGACAAGTGATTGTCACTACTATTTCGGTGAAACAGTAGTCGCTGAAACCGTGACGTTTGCAGACTCTTCAAGAGTAAACGTCAGTTGATTGTTAGGGCCAGGTCCAGGTGTCCATCGCACCAGAATCCGGCCCTTTTCATTTGTCACCACACTGGGTAACTCTTCCTTAGCAGTCTTCACCAGAATCGTTCTGCCAGGATAGGGCACTCCATTTCCATCGGTCAGTTGAACACTCAGTGGCTCAGCTAACTCCACTCCGTCTACCCCCACCTGTTTATCACCGCTCTCAATTTTTAACAGCAAATCTGCGATCCGTTCCAAAATTTGCACCTTAGCAATACTTGGCCGGAACACCGGTTGCAACAAGCGGTCGGCCACAGTTGCGGTAATTTGATCCACCCCAGCGCCATTGCCTTGCATTTCAAAATCCACTCGCCTTGATCCTGCGGGAATCACTACTTTTTCTGGCAAGCCCACCAGACGCGATCCGCTGACTAACCCCACATCTAAGTCTGACGACTGCGGCACATCAATGTACAAAGATGCCGTCATTCGCTTGTTCAAAGGAACCCCGGCGTAAGGATCAATGGACAGGCGCAGATTCCTGCTCAGTGATGTGACGGCCTGCGCCCGTCCTTCCGTAAATCGATCAAACGCAAGCTCAAATTGGGATCGCAAAGTCTCCAATTGCTGAACTGCATTTGAATCTGCTGCGGCGCCCGCTTTTACGATCAGTACAAAAGCAAAACGGAACTGCCTTTGCGACACCGTATGATCCGGCTTCAACGGTCCTTCCACCCCAATAATTTCTTCTACCTTCACTTCGCGACGATTGCCGTTGAATCGAACCCCAACTCTGGGATCCGTTCCAATCAGCGGGATGTCTGGCTTCTCAACCAAAAATGTTGGAGCAACCTGTTCAGGCGGACGCAATCCCATCAGGTATTGATCCAACGACGAATATCCTTGCACCGTAGCTGTGGTTGCGAATCTTGGGGACACGCCTTCCCCAAAGTCGGCAATACGGTTTCCCTCCAGCAGCGAAGCCTCAGAATTGAAGAAGAAATTCCAGTGGAACAGGCTGCGTCCCAACATGGGCCTTAACGTTGCATTTGCCGAATCCCGAACACTGGTGTATGCCAAAAACAAGTGCCCTGCTTCATGGCCCAGTATCGTAAGCGATGTATCCCCTGAAGCGAAGCGCGCTGGAACCAGGGCGTTCGGGTTAACCGGGTATTGGTCCAAAGTCCCCATATGCAGCACCGCTTTCAGTTTGTCTTTCGATCCAAACAGCGCGCCGGAATCTCCAGTTCGTGGGGCACCGTTTCCTATGGAAACGTCGCGTACAGGATTTGCAAACGCCAGCACACCCACTCCTGGCGATACGTTGATGTTGTTGAAGAACACCAGGTAATCGTAGGAGTCTTCGTGATTTTGGTAAAACTGTTGGGCGGCTACTTGCAAGTCTAGCTCTTCCAGATTTCCAAACCGCTCGGCCACTGCTGAAGCGTACTGCTGCTCTGACCCTGCGGCGAACGCCACCAGCGAGGGAACACTATCCAAACCCCCTGGAGCAATGCCAACTACCGCGCTGGAACTTGTAATGCCCAGCCAGGTCATCTCAATCCGTCCGCTGGCCCACAACATAACTTCAAAGGTTTGTCGTGCACCCAATCCTGTGTCGGTATACACGGCAACATCCACCCAGGAGAAAATAATCCTGTCGGTAAGTCGCGTTACCTTTACTGAGCCGGGTGACTTAGAGGGATCAAGATCGGTGAAGAGTGGAGAGATCCTTGGCGGCCCAGCTAGCAACCTGCCCAAGGACCTGGCTCGGGACGATGAATCCGCCTCCGTGAACGTCAAGTTGCCATCGGAATTCACAAATACTTTGTTGTAGCTCTGCCCAAAAAATGGGAAAGGGAAGGGAAGCGGCACACTGCGCGAATCATCATCGCCTAACGAGTCTAAGTTTTCCCCTGTCGCACCCACCAGTGCCGCCTCATCGGAAAAGGGATCAGAGATTCTAAATCGGTAGGCACTTGCTTCGGCGTTGACGACATCGAAAATGACTTTACGGCGGGAAAGATTGAACGGATTTCTGCGGGAAACAACTCCGCCAGAATCTTCCAGTACAGCGATATTCCCCACATCGCGAGCATTGGAACGCGCTGCACCCAAGGCCAGTTTGCGCGGGGAACTGGCACGCCTTGCCGCTTTGGCGCTAAGATCATTCTCTTCAAGAAATTTCCAGGGATGGTAATCGCAAGTTGCTGGTTCCGTCCGACCCCACAACAACCAGGTTAAAGCGGCAAGAATCGTAAGCGGGCGAGGAGTGAACAAAAATCGCATCCTCTTCGTATTGTAAAATACCTAAGTCATCGGAGACTCCATAAACACATGCCATTCTGCACTTCCTGCGGTAACAAATTAGCCGACGAGGCTCGCTTTTGTCCAGCCTGTGGCAATTCTTTCGGCACAGGTCCTCAAAACCCAACACCACCATCGCAACAAGTACCTGCCCTTGACTACTCAATTCAGGGCGACAACTTGCAAGTTGTTCGGATCCGCTTGAAGGCCGGTCAGGAAGTGTATGCCGAAGCTGGGAAAATGGTTTATAAGACGGCCAACGTGGATTGGGAAACTCGCATGAGTGGCAATTCCATTGGTGAAAAGCTGCTGGGAGCGCTCCGCCGAACCGTCACCGGTGAAAGTCTGTTCCTTACCTATTTCCGAGCCCAGACCGACGGCGAAGTAGGCTTTGCAGGCAGTTACCCTGGTCGCATTCAGCCATTCAATTTGGCCCCTGGGCAAAGCATCTTAGTGCAGCGCGATGGCTTTTTGTGCGCCCAGCCCACCGTTCAGTTAACCGTTGCTCTGGTTAAAAAACTAGGTGCCGGATTTTTCGGTGGGGAGGGTTTCATCCTGGAAAAACTCACCGGTCCAGGCACGGTATTCGTTCACGGCGGTGGTGATTTTGTAGAGTTCAATCTGAAGCCCGGCGAAATGATTCAAGTAGATACGGGCTGCGTTGTCGCCTTCGATGAATCGGTGAATTACGACATCCAATTGGTAGGCGGAATCAAGACCGCTCTGTTCGGCGGAGAAGGATTGTTTTTGGCAACTTTAACCGGACCTGGTCGGGTGATTGTGCAGAGTTTGACACTGGAAAAACTGCGTCGGGAATTGGCTCCATCCAAGCGCGGTGGCGATGAACACAGCCCGTTGGGTGGCCTTGGACGTATTTTTAATAGCGAGGATTAGGCCGCATAGTACCAAGGTCTGTAAGGTAGTAGGGTTCCGACTAAGTGTTTTTCTTAGAAAACACCTAAACTTCGGCTTTCCGTTGGCCGATAACTACATCAGGACCTGAATCCTATGATTCCACTCATTAGCCAGACCCCTAATTCTTTGAACGAACTAAAATCTTTATTTCTGGCCAGTCTCAATCACGAGATTCGGACCCCGCTGAACGGCATTCTTGGATTGACCGATTTGTTGTTAGAGGCCGACCTCAAAGGGGACCAGATTGAGTACGCGCAGTCGCTGAAAGTTTGTGCGGAAAGCCTGTTCAATGTCCTCAATGCGACGCTTGAATACTCGGCACTTTCCGCTGGTAATGCTGCTTTGGAAGAGGCCGAATTCCACATTGAGGAGTTGTTGCGGTCGGCCATCGATGAATACTCTGCGCAAACCCTTGCTAAGAATCTGAAGATAACTTTCCAGTGCGATGAATCGGTTCCAGAAACCGCCATCGGCGATGCTGTGCGCATCCGCCAGGTTTTTTGTCATCTGTTGAGCAACGGGATCAAGTTTACACATGCCGGCAAAGTGGAAATCTTTGTCAGCAGCGCGCCCGCCGAAACCTCTGAGCAGTTTCGATTAAAGGTGCAAATCAGAGATTCGGGAATTGGAATTGCACAGGATCGACAGCAAGTGGTTTTTGAAGCGTTCCATCAACTGGAAACAGGCTTGGCACGGGAATTCTCAGGTTTAGGGTTAGGCTTGGCGCTCACTCAAAAAATTATCCAGTTATTGGATGGGTCGCTGTCCATTGAAAGCAGCCCGGGGTTCGGTAGTACCTTCGGCTTTGAAGTACCGGTTCATTTCGGATGCATGAAAGAAGCCATCCGGGAAGAGGCTCCGTTGGCGGCAGCGGCTGCTGCTGGAGCAGGTGGAAGTTACCATTTTCCTTCAGTACTTGTAGTAGAAGATAACCAGGTAGCGCAGAGAATTGTCAGCAAAACCTTGACCAAACGGAACTACCGAGTGGTGTCTGCACTCAGTGGAGCGGATGCCATAGATCGGGTAAATTCCGGACCATTTGATCTAATTTTGATGGACTTACAAATGCCGGGAATGGATGGGATTGAAGCTGCTTTGCGCATTGGCAAGCTGGATAACGGCAAGCAGACTCCGGTAGTAGCATTCACCGCAAACTCCACTTCGGAGTATCGGGAAATGTGTAAACAGGCCGGTTTCAAAGGATTTTTGGCGAAACCAGTCAATGTTGCCGATCTGGTGGCGACAGTAGAAAACTTCTGCGGCGCAGCGCTCAGAGCTGGATCTTAGTACAACCTCGCGATTTTCGTTTAGGACTGCTGGGACTTTGGGTCCATAGGTGTCAGCGGGTTTACGTAATACTCTTCTAAGTATCAGCCTTATGAAAAACCCAACCACAACAACCTCTTCCAACACCTGCTCTGTGATTCTTTGGCTTTAAGCTATTGATTACTTGGGCCTAGCCGCCATCCAATACCCTGGGCGACTGCGCGCAATCAGCTCTGGATGATCACGAATGGCAACCTTGATTTCATGATAGCCACCATCCATCTTGACGCTCTCGCTAGGTGCGTAGGACAGCATATATTGGCTGTGTAGCTCTTCGCCGATTTCGGCAATCACCCGTTCTAAATCACGTTGATTGAGGAAAGAGCGTTCTTTGCCTCCAGTGAATTTCGTAAACACCTCCAGCGGATTGTCGATGAAAATGTACTTCACTTGCTTGAAAATCTCTGCAAAAACAGGCAAAACGTTGCCTTGAGGGCTATAGTTGACGGCATTTTGAGGCGTCATTGCGGCCCCTGGAGGCAAATGCTGAGCTCCTAACGGGATAGGGCTATCACGGGGCGGGGGCGCCTTGGCCAACAATTTTCCAATCAACCGGTTGATATTCACGGAATACAGGCTGATGTTCTGAAACTGCAGCGCATACAAAGCCTCCCGCACCGGTGCCTCGCTTGATTTATCCTGCGTCTCACTGATCAACAAAATCACTCGGCGATTCCCGCTGGGGCGGGTCTTCAGCATATCTGCCGCTTTGACCACCGAATCCACCATCCGACTTGTGGAACCTCCGGGGGTGATCTTATTCAGCGCTGCTTGAATTTTCTCGCCGCTGTGGGTGAAGTCCTCCATCACACGGACCCGGCCATCAAACGCGATCAGGGCTGCTTCCCCGGAATCGCCCATGACCAACGCTTCCAGCAGTGGTCCCATTTTTTTGATCTTGTCCAGAACTGGCTCAACGGCGCTGTTGGATTGAACACAAACCACAATGGAAATGGGCATAACCTGCTGGTCAACCCGAATGCTTTGTTCTTTGCCGTTATCGAACAGCATGAACTGGTGCGGTTTCAAATCGTTGACGCTCTGCCCATCCTTGAACGTGACCGTAGTAGGGGCAATGACATTCTTCACTTCACCGACAAAGCTTGGAATGGTGGATTCCTGCCCTTGGAGGTTAGCGAAAGCGGAAAGCAGGAGAAAAGTGGACAAAACGATTCGCATGATAGTTACCATTATGGACGTTACGACTGTGATTGCAGTTTCCCCGGATTCTCATGAGACGTGTTTCCATCAATCAAATCCAAAATGTGTGGCACAAGCTTCAAAATAGCATCCAGCGATTCCACGGCACCCTTCGGGCTGCCTGGGAGCGCCGCCAGGAAACAACGCCCTCTGGTACCCCCCGTGGAACGGCTTAGGACGGCCAAGGGCGTCTTCTTCAACCCTTCACTACGCATCAGTTCCCCCAGCCCCGGCATTTCCTTGTCCAGCACCTGACGCAGTGCTTCCGGCGTGACGTCGCGTTCGGTTACCCCGGTTCCCCCTGTCGAAATGATCGCTCGTACCAAATTACCATCAGCGATCTCTCTCATTTTCTTTGCTATCAGATGGATTTCATCAGGAATCACTTCAGTAATCAACACCGTGAAGCCGGCCTGTTCCAATCGAGCTTTGACGGCCGGTCCAGATTCGTCCTTGCGCATTTTTAGGAATCCGGAATCGCTAATGGTGAGCACTGCCGCAGTCATTTGGCCTCCCGTTTGTAATGGCCACTTTTCCCACCAGTCTTTTCCACTAAGCGGACCCCGGTAATTTCAATGGATTTGTCCAACGCCTTGGTCATGTCATACACCGTCAATGCGGCGATAGATGCCGCTGTGAGAGCTTCCATTTCGACGCCAGTGGGACCGGTTGTTCGTGCTTCGGCAACAATAGAAACTCCTTTCAATGTTACTTGTAACTGAATGTCAACAAACGACAAAGCCAGAGGATGACACATTGGAATCAGCTCGCTGGTACGCTTTGCGGCGAGGATGCCCGCGATGCGCGCTACCTCCAGAGGATCGCCTTTAGGATTGTTTGGTAAAGCTTTGAGAACAGATTCACTTAGCGCTACGAATGCTTCGGCTTTGGCCGTTCTGAGGGTATTCGTTTTATCAGAAACATCGACCATGCGAGCTTGACCCGCTTCATCGAAATGGGAGAGTTTATCGTTCATTGAAGAAGTACCTGAATGTAATCCGCCGCCTTCCAGGATTCCCGATTTGGGTCGGCGACGAGGAAGCAGTTAGCCCGGGCCTGCGCCGCCACATCGCCTGATCCTTGCCACGCTACCGGTGTAACGTTGGCCCTTGCTGAACTTAGAACTGCTGGAAGAAAGCGGGTGAGTCCTGTTCTATGGCGGAACGGGACAGTGAGTTTGGCCTCAACAATGGGCAAGTGACTGTGATTTTGTCCCGCTAATAATTCGATTGCCGGGCGCGCGAAAAGTTCAAAAGTGACCATGGTGGATGCCGGATTGCCGGGCAGCCCAAAGAAGAATTTGTCGCGCACTCTTCCAAAGACCAGCGGTTTGCCAGGCTGAATCAGCACGCCATCAAAGAAGAATTCAGCGCCCAAGGCGGCAAGCACCGGCTCCACAAAATCGTACTTGCCTGCCGATACGCCGCCGGAAAGCAGAACTAAATCGTAGTCCAAAGCTTGCTCGATCAAGGCTCGCGTTTGTTCTAAATTGTCCTTGGCGACGGGAAGAATGTGGGGCAAGCCGCCTGCTCGCAAGACTTGGGCGGCGATGGAATAGGAATTGGAATTGCGGATTTGATGGGGTTC
>JANMWO010000518.1:0-19007 GCA_031394025.1 Acidobacteriota bacterium | reverse complement strand
AAAAGATCGTCGCCTTCGCCAGTTCCCGGATGATCATTGTTGCGGATGAGAGTAAACTAGTTGTTCAACTGGGCAGCCGCGCCGTGGCAGTTGAGGTTATTGCCTTTGGATGGAAGACCACGGCGAAGCGATTGGAACAGATTGGGGCTCATCCAACATTGCGTTTGAACGCCCAAGGTCAAGCCTTTATTACAGACGACGGGAACTATATTTTGGACTGCGCCTTTGGACCAATTCAATCTCCTGCATTGCTTCAGGGGAAATTGGACAGCGTGGTGGGAGTAGTGGAACACGGCTTATTCGTCGGCATCGCTCAGCAAGTTTTTTTGGGTGGATTGGCTGGTATAAGGGTTCTCAATTTGGAACAGAAGTCTTAAACTCGCTCACCTTACGACCCCAACCCCTTCGTGCTCCTACCGGAAAACTCTGCCAACCGGTCAAGATTAATTTCCACTCCAAGCCCTGGCCTATCTGGAATGGACAACATTCCATCCGCATCCAATTGCCATGGTGCAGCGCATAGATCGTCGATGAATGGCGAACCTGTCAGATACTCCACCAGATCGGTATCAGCAAATGCCGATGCGATTTGCAGATCGGATGCCAGGCCCACGCACGTATTCCAACCATGCGGAATGAAGCGGACCCCATGTTCCCGCGCCATCCATGCAATACGACGCTGCTCACTGAGGCCACCGCATTTTGTAACATCCGGTTGCACAATGTCGAATGCGCCGCGTTCCAACCAGGGTGCAAACGATTGCCGACGGGTCAGCACTTCACCCCCGGCAATGGTGACTTTAGCAGCACGGCGCAGGGCAATGAAATCTTCCAGGGCATCGGGATGCAACGCTTCTTCAAACCAGAACACGTCGTAATCCAACAGCATTTCTGCAGTGCGCAGGGCCCACTTGAAGTCGCCGGGCCAGTAAGCATCGCTTGCGCCTGCGTCCACCATCAGCAGCGAATCCTCACCAATCGCTTTACGGGCTTCGGCCACAATCGCTTCGTCAATGGCGAAACTTCCACGACGCCCAAACGGTCCCCAGCCAATTTTGAAGGCCCTGAACCCTTGCGCTTTCACCGGCAATAATACATCGGCCATCTGGTTGGGATCGCGCATCAGCAGTGAAGCATAAGGTCGTACACGTTCGCGATATCGACCACCAAGTAAGCGTCCAACAGGCTGCCCACAAGCCTTTCCAAGCAGATCCCACAACGCCAGATCAATGCCACTGATGGTGTGCGTGACAGCTCCGCCGCGTCCCAACCAGAAGGTATGCTGATGCAGCTTTTCGCTAACCCGTTCCGGTTCCAACGCGTTTTCGCCGATCAGCAGAGGTCGAAGTATATTGAGTGAAGCGTTCACCAAATCTTCCGATGTAAACACCGAGCCCCATCCAATGCCAGCTTCCGTTCGGATAGATATTAGGGTATGAACACAATCATCCGGTTGCAATTCATTGGCCCAACCACCCTCAGGAGTTTTGCCGCGTAATCCGTAAGCATGTACTTCAAGAATTTTCACTTGCTTATTATATAAGGCGCGCTTCAGGGATGAAGTGCACATCCGAATCCAGTGGATATAACGGACGCTTGGCCCGCGTGTGGCCCAGGCTGCGGACATTGGCGCTGGTGGAACCCGGAGCGTCAATATCCAGACGAAGCTCCGCTCCATCGTCGAAAAATTGTGGCTGACACAAAGGGGATTTCACCACTGTCATATCGAACCGGTTGGGATCCTGGCCGGTTGCCAGAAACAGCGTACGATCATACAAATTCACGGCGCGTGTGGTCAGCACCAAAGTGTTGCTTCCACATTCCAGCACCGCACTTGGGCCGGCATTCCAGGCTTCGCCAAACGATTCACTCCGAAGCTGACCATCGGACAACACACGCACACGACCAGTCACAGTCACTGGAATAAATCGACCGTCCAGTGCGCCACCAACTTTAACTTTGATCGTTGCTCCAACCCCTGCGGCGAAAGCTGCGCTCACAGCAACCGGATCAACAATGGGGATCAACGCAGTGCGCGTAGAACCTTGTCGCAACAGCTCCACCAGAATGGCATTGGAATCACCGGAAGCCCCGGAACTAGGGGCATCGGCTGCATCTACCAGCACCACTCGACCTCGCAACGATTTTGCAATGCTGATACTTTCTTCAAGCGAAGTTAGTGGCTGCTGCATGCGTTCGCGCATTCCCCAAAACTGGTTGGCGATGGATACTGCTTCGGCTATCATGCAATCTTCCGTGCCTCGTTCTCCTTGTAGAAAAACGTTGGAACAAAGCTCTGCAACATCGGTAAAGGGGTTGCCGATGAACAGGCCGCCAGACAATCCGCCGGGTGAATTTTCAAAGGTGATAGCCCGTCGAACGCATTGCCCGAACAAACCTGTTTCCGTAACGCATTCAGGTCCGCGCACCAGAGCCGGAATGGGAACGCGCACGGTGGCCGGATGGATTTCACCATCAATGAGGCGCAACAATAGCCGCGCGGCCCGTTCGCCAGTCTGATAGAAATCGACGTGGGGATTGGTGTGAAAAACGGTGAGTACGGAGGAGTGCTGAAGAATCCTGTCGGTAAGGATGCCATGCAAATCAAGGGATACAGCAATGGGCATTTCACGACCCACAATCTTGCGTGTTTCCTCAAGCAAGTGGCCTTCGCAATCTTCTACATCTTCTGCGGCCAGTGCACCATGCAGTGCGAAATAGATGCCGTCCAGTTTGCCAGCATGGCGAATGGCATCTAGAAAATCGACAGCGATTTGGGCGAAGGCTTCCCTCGAAACAGTACCGCTAGATGTGATGCCACGGGCGCTATAGCCGGGCACAATTGCAATGGATGGTCGAGAGTGAAAGACTGCCAAAGCCCCGCCCACTTCATTGCGGACGCTACGATGATAGGCAACAAACGCGTCACCACGCTGCACAAGAAAATCTTCGATACCCGCAATCACCGGGTTAAAAGAAGAAACTTCCTGCTTGCATTCGTTGACAAGGATTCTGGTCATGCACTGTTAGTCTAGTCCATTCCGTTCATCGTACTTTTGAAACATACTGATTCCGGCCACGCCTGCGGCACCTGCTTCCATGCACTCCAGGGCGTTGGCCGCAGTGATGCCACCCAGCGCCAATACGGGGATGGGCACTGACTCACAAACCAGTCGCAATGCGGCCAGACCTTGGGCCGGACTGTAACCAGGTTTCTGAAATACAGGGCTGAAGAATACGTAACTGGCGCCGTTGTTGTAGGCCTGCAATGCGTCCTCTAAAGAATGCGTTGAAACCCCAATCAGGAAGCCTTCCGGGGCAATGCTTCGTACAACGTTGGGTGCCAATGAATCGCTGGGAAGATGCACTCCATCGGCTCCGCAGGCTAGGGCTACATCAATCCTGGAATTGATAATTACCTTTGTTTCTCCCTGCCGTGCCAACTGGATCACTTGTCTTGCAGCTTGGGCTAATTCTTTAGCGGAGCAATGTTTTTCACGCAATTGAATCCATTCCACCCCGTCAGTCACAGCCCGCGCAACAGCCTTCATCATCGGGTTGAACCCACCCATAGCTCGGCTATCCGTTATGTAGCACTTCATAAAACTTCGTAATAGCGTTCCCCGGCGCAGGCCTTGCACAGCACTCTTCCATGCACTTCGACTTCACGCTTGAAGTTGATTCCTTCCCCACATTGCGCGCAACTCACGCGTGGACCCTTGAAGCCCGGCATCTCTTCCGGAGGTAGCGTTACCCGCACCCATGCATGCTCAAACATGTCGCCCACGGGCAGTTCACGGTAAGCTTTCATCTGTTGCTGATTCTTGTCTTCAATTTCCGGATACACTTCCCGTGCCCGTTGTTTGGACGATTCCTTAGCCACTACCCGCACGGCCCGGTCTGTTAAGAGATCGCAAAACGTCACCGCCACTTTCCCAAAGTCACGAAATTTCAACGCCCGCTTGCCCAGGCGGCAACCAGTCACCACGGTTACTGCATCGGTTGCGCAGCGGTCGATTTCTACAAAGCTCACCAGCCGCTTTCGGTCTTGTCCCAATGGGTCGTCAATCCCCAGTAGTTCCAAGCCATGAATTGCCAGGCGCAAGCCCAACACCTGCCCAGCGCACATGTGACCATGCGCAGCCTTGGCTAATTCTTCGTACTCTTCAAATGATTTCAATGCCATAAATTCATTTATAAAACTCGTAAAGCCTGCGGGGGAAATTCAATCACCCAACTATCATTATCTGTCTTTGTTGCGTATTCCGATTGACCCAACTCCACCGAAATGCCTTCGAAATCCAGCCGCACACCTTCCGCCGTATTCACTACTCGCCGCAATGGAACCGCCACCTGATTGCCTGCCAATTTCCCTTGCCGGTTGACGACTTTCAAATCTGCCGGACGCACTGATAGCGTCACCTTGTCGCCCAAAAAATGACCGGGGAAATATGGCCCTTCAATATCCGTACCGTTCCATCGTACTTTGCTCCAATTGCGGCCAGGGTCAAGTGCCAAAATCTCCACCGGTAGAAGATTGAAAATCCCCAGCATACGGGCCACTTCGACGCTTGTCGGCGACTCCACTATGGCCGGTGCTTCGCCAGATTGCACAATCTGCCCATCGCGGTAAATCAATACATGATCGGCCAATTCCAGGCATTCAGAAAGATCGTGAGTTACCAGAATAATGGGTGCCTGGTACTCATTGCGCACTTCACGCAGAACGTCGTAAAGATCACGACGCAGCAAGGCATCCAGGCCTCGGGATGGTTCGTCCAGTAGTAGCACGCCCGGTTCGGCAACCAGCGCCCGGGCAATGGAACCGCGTTGCTTTTGCCCACCAGATAATTGATTGGGCTTGCGACCAGCCACATCCTTCAGGGCAAACCGTTCCAAAGCTTCGTTCACTCGTTGATGACGTTCCACGCGGGGCAGGTGGGCGGCTGCAAAGTAGATGTTTTCGCGCAGGGTCATATTAGGGAACAGTGCGTAATTTTGAAACACATATCCGCAAGCTCGCTCGCGCGGAGGCAAGTTTACTTTTGCTGCAGCATCAAACAGAATGCGGTCGTCCAACAAAATGCGACCTTCGTCAGGATCGCTGAACCCGGCAATGGCATCTAGCGTTAGCGTCTTGCCCGCGCCGCTGGGACCGAACAAAACTGTAATGCCGTTGCCAACCTGTAAGTGGACATCCAGCGTGAAGCCGCTGGAATCCGCGCCGCTGCGGAACTTTTTCCTAATGCGTGCCTCCATCATTATGAAGCCGCCGCCGCACGGGAATTCAAGCGTTCCGCCACCCAAACAATCACCAGCGCCAGCGCCGAAACAGCCAAGACCAAGGTGCGTGCTGTTTCCCCATCGCCCGCTTCGACTGCATCGTAAATTGCCACGGCAACTGTTTGCGTCCGACCAGGAATGTTGCCAGCCACCATCAGCGTGACGCCGAAATCCCCCAATGCGCGGGCAAACGCCAACGTGATCGCGGCCATAACCGGAAGTCTGGCCAGAGGCAGGCTGACTTGCCAAAATACTTTCCATTCCGGTGCGCCCAAACTGCGAGCTGCCTTTTCATAGGTGTGATCCACAGCCTCCAGCGCAGCTCTGGCCGACTTCACCAGCAAGGGCAGGGAATGCAGTATCGCCGCCACTACTGCGCCTTGCCAAGTGAACACCAATGGTCCTCCTGTTGCACTTTCATACAAAGACCCCAACGCGCTGTTGCGGCCAATCACAATCAACAAGTAATAACCAAGCACCGTCGGAGGCAACACCAGCGGCAGAGTAACCAAGGCATCCAACAATCCTTTCCCTCGAAATTTGCCATGCGCCAGCCACCAGGCAAGCGGTAAGCCAATCATTGCTGAAATGAGAGTAGCCAGAGTCGCTACCCGCAGACTCAGCCATAAAGGAAACCAATCCATAGAAACCCTATAATGCCAACATATGCATCTCAACGGCAAAGTAGTTATGATCACTGGCGCAGCCTCGGGTTTAGGAGCGGCCACGGCCCGCATGGTTGCGGAGGCGGGAGGCACCCCGATTCTGTTGGACTTGAATCCTGAAGGCGAGTCTCTTGCCAAAGAACTGGGTGGGAAATTCTTTCCTGCCGACGTCACTTCAGCAGTGGATGTTCAAGCTGCCCTGGAGGATGTTGGCGCTATCTCCGGGGTTGTAAGCTGCGCAGGAATCGGCGCGGCGGGCAGGGTGATTTCTAAGGATGGTCCAGCAGATTTAGCATTGTTTGAACGCACCATTCGGGTCAACCTGATTGGGACCTACAACGTCACCAGGATGGCTGCCTGGGCCATGTCGAAGAACGAACCCAATGCGGAAGGGGAGCGTGGCGTAATTGTCAACACGGCATCTATTGCGGCCTTTGATGGACAAATCGGACAGAGCGCTTATGCCGCATCGAAAGCAGGTATTGCCGGGATGACGTTGCCCATTGCTCGCGATCTATCGCGCCTTGGAATTCGCGTGGTGGCCATTGCCCCAGGGCTGTTCGATACGCCACTGCTTGCGGGGCTTCCAGAACCGGCACGCTTGGCTCTGGGTCAGAACGTTCCGTTTCCACCACGCTTAGGCAGGCCAGCAGAATTCGCCCAACTAGTGCGGCAGATTTTTGAAAATGTGATGCTGAATGGCGAAGTCATCCGGCTGGATGGCGGGTTGCGCATGGCGGCGAAGTAAGTGGGCCAGCTAGGTGAGAAGAAAGACCGAAGCAATGCAGCAATGGCGGCTATCAAAGCCAAATCTATTGAGAGCCTTCCTGGAAAAATGTTTCAAAAATCTCCCTCAAAAAAGTTCGATATTTACTCTTGTTACTTCTAAGTAAATCCCGCCACTGATTTTAAAGAAACCTCAATCCGTTTCATCGTACTCACGCGTATCCCTAATAGCAGTTTTCAAGGGGCTTTCATTCTCGATCATCATTACTGGGTTCTGTTTGTCTGCACCTTGGAAGCAAAACGATAGGAGGAATAATGAAGCTGTATTGCATACTTGGCGGAATACTACTGGTCAGTAGTTCCGCCTTCGCGGCTCCCTGTCTAACAGGGACTCTACAGGATTATGTCAACTTGGGCACAGTCGGATGCCAAAACGGAGTAGTAACGTTTTCGGGATTCAGCTCTGCTCCAGGACAAAACGGTGCCACGGTCATACCGCTGACACAAGTACTGGTGAATCCGGGGGGCGGGCAGTTTATGCCAACCTTTCAATTCACACTTAACCAAACTGCGAACCCAGGTCAGTTGTTTGAATCGTTCTTTCGATTCAAGGCCTCAAACTCACAATTGATTGGAGCAAAAGTCGGGCTGAATTCGCCTGTGGCAACGGGTGACGGCGCGGTTACTGCTTCGCTTGATATATGCCCAGGCGCATTGTTCAGCGGAAACTCACCCACTGGCTGCGCTAACTCTGTCAGCTTGATTTCCGTTGCCACGTCGGGTTTTTCTATGCTGTCCGATTCCGCATCTTTCCCAATTAGCAGCTTTTTCGATGTGTTCACAGATCTTTCTGTGGACGGGGGACTGGGTGGAGGTTCGGCACGTTTTAACTCAGCATCGGTAACTATCCAAGCCACACCAGAACCGTCAGCGCAGCAGTTAATGCTGGCTGGACTGGCAATGCTCACTCTGTTCGGCATTCGCCGTAACACTTTAACAGGAGGAAACAATGAATCAAATTAGAACAATAATTGCACCAGCGCTGGCCATTCTGATGGCTATGCCTCCCAGCAGCTTCGCGGCCAATCACCGGGAAGCTCCGATTACCGCCGTGGACCACAAAGCGGATATCACAGACGTATTCGCATTCCGCAGTTATGATGGTGCCGCGAACCCGCGCGTAACATTAATCCTCTGCGTGGATCCATTGCAGGAACCAGGAAATGGGCCGAATTGGTGGCCATTCGATCCTGATCTGCTGTATGAGATCAAAGTGGATAACAACAACGACGCCGTGGAAGACGTTGTATTCCAATTTCGATTTACCACCGAACAGCGTTTGCCCGGAGTGGCCCAAGCCTTTGCCGGCGCGGGTGCGGGCATTAATGCACCATCTAACTCGCCCGCTCCTATAGCACCTGGAACACCGCTGATTCCAGCTAGAATTACATCATTTAACGATGCTGGTTTTGGTACGCGCCAATCCTATACGGTGACAATGATCAAGGGCGGAGTATCTACCCCCATCACTGGCAGTGGTCCATTTTACGCTGTCCCATCAAACGTAGGACCACGCACCATGGATTATTCGGCACTCTACACAGCGGGCACTTACACGACAAGCACTCCTGGCGTGAAAGTATTTTCAGGTACCGTAGATGATCCATTTTGGATTGATCTGGGTGCAGCATTTGACACGCTGAATTTGCGTTCTGCCGTCAATGGTGGCGTTCTCACGCCAGCCCAAGATGCAGCATCTACCAACGTCGCTAGTGATTTTGTATCGGGCTATTCAGTGAATTCAATCGCCATTGAAGTTCCCGTATCGATGCTCACCAGCACAGGCAACGTTGAGTTGGCCACTTCTACTGCGGCCACCATCGGCGTTTTCGGAACCACTTCCCGGCAACGAGTATCTGTCCGTCGGGCTCCGCTTCCAACACAGAACTCCGGCTCCTGGAGCCAGATTCAGCGCATGGGCAATCCGCTGATCAACGAACTGTTGATTGGCACTGGTTCCAAAGACCGCTTCAGTATGGATCAACCAAAGAACGATAGCCAGTTCGCCAGTTTCCTGCTGGATCCGCTACTGGCACGTTTGATCAACGCTGCTACTGGCGGTGCTGTGACGATTCCTGCTCCACCGCGTACTGACCTGTTACCGCTGGTCACCTATGCGGCACCAATCGCCGCTGCCGGAACTGCTCCAGGGCCGGTTGCAGATCTACTTCGTCTGAACACAGGAGTTGCCCCAACCGCAGTTGCTAGCGCCAGCCGTCTGGGCTTGCTTGGCGGAGATGGTGCTGGATACCCCAATGGACGCCGCTTATTCGATGATGTTACCGACATTTCGTTGCGTGCGGTGGTTGGCGTCTTGAATCCAGCTTTCAACGTTGCCCCCAATAACCGTTTGGGCGATGGCGTGAACGTCAATGATACAGCTTACAAAACCACCTTCCCCTATTTGGGCGAAGCACCAAGTGGTAGGGATCGGCGTCATATTGATCCTAATGAAGCAGGCTGCACGGCAGGTGCCGGAGCTGCCTGCGCAAACTGATGTAACTTCACTTGTGTGCGACCTGGTACAGCGCTACGTGCAGGGTCGCACATTTTTAACTTAGGTAGGATTTTCCTCCTGGCTCGTTCAGATTTAGAGAATTACTATTATGCTTACAAAATCAATACTCCTTCTATTAGCTGCTTCAGCATTTGCGGCAGACACCATTCCGCTTGAGACTCGCAAGGAAAAGGTGCGCAGCCATTTGAGTCGCGGGGAATTTTCCGTCGCTGCGGAGCAAGCGAAGAAAATGAACCGGGAAGTACCTGACGACGTTTCCATTTATCAATTGCTGGCATCCGCTGAGTTAGGTTTGGGCAACTACGAAAAGGCTGAGCAATCTATTCAATGGATGTTGGATCTGCGGATTGGAAAAGCCGATGCAGCGGGTTGGCTTTTGGTGGCCCAGTTGCGCGATGCTACTGGAGACTTCGATGGTGCGATAGACGCAGTGAACCTTGCTTTTAGCCGCATTGTTGCAGGGCAGCGGCCCGACGCGCAATCGCTTCTGCTATATGCTGCCAAGCTGCAAATGTTTGCTGGGAAATTAGACAATGCCGAAAAAATTCTGAAGGGCATGCCTGCCAGTGGTGAGGAAACTTTGGGCACTTTGGCCCAGCTTCGAATTGCTCAGCAAAGACAGGCCGAGGCGATTGAAATTTTGCGCCCACTGACTCAACCAAAGAACCTTTACCAATTGGCTGTGGCAAGCGGTAAGCCGGAAGATTACCAGGCCTTTGAACGTACTGCCTTGCTACGGAAAAAAGACGCTGACAACGCAAATCGTGAACTGATCCTGTACTACGCAGGCGTGGGGAAACGTCCCAACGATGCAGTTAAGCTGGCCCGTCAGGAAGCGGATGTGCGGCACGATATTTTGACACTGGATGCCCTGGCAATCGCATTGCAGGAAGCTGGCAGTGGGTCTGAAGCCGTCTCTACCATGAAGCTGGTTTTAGCGGTGGGAACGCGCAATCCAGACATCCTACGGCATGCCGCTTTGCTTGGTGTCCAATAGCGGTTCAAATAATTCGGGTGACGCTTACGATGTTAGCCCCGGCACCCGGGCCGCTAACAGCTTGACCCCATAGTTCCCATGTTCCTCCACGGCAAACTCCGATTACGTAGGCAGTGGCTGCGTAATCGCCTCGGCCATAAACGCTCGCTAGGGCAACATTGACGCCTGCAAAACGGCCTGTATTTACCAGTGCGGTTTTCAATTGAGCACCGTCCATATTTCGCAGACCGCCAGGTTGAACATGGGACACCAGCAAGTTATTCCCTTGAGGTAGCGCACAAAACGCGCATCCGCTTAACTGCCCAGTGATCATGAAATCACAACCCGGACCAAGCGAGTAACTGGGGATATTGGTGATGTCGAGCACTTCGGTGTTGGGGATCATGCGCACGTTATCGCAGATGGGTTTTTCCGGGCTGGGAGTCATCACTGGAATGGTGGTGAAGGTGAACACTTCGTTCACACCTGCCCGCGGTCCAAGGTGGGCACCGTGCATGCCAAAGTTAAAGGGGCGCTGGGCTGAAGTGGCCCCTCCAGCGCACACAATCACGTTGTGCCCTAGGAAGTTCTGAGTGTCATTCTTTAGTTGGTACAGTGCTGTTTTGGGGGTCATATTGGCAAGTTCCTTTTAAAATGTTAATCCCAACTCTGCCGTTCCTTATTCAAGTAATCGTTGGGATAGACGTTACGGCCCAAACCTTGAATCGCCGAACGATAGGATTTAGGCTTTTGCAGAACGATCACTTTTTCCCAACCCACAACTACCAACAACTTATCGCCAGGTTTCAACCCCAAAGCTTCCCGAGCTTCTTTTGGGATCACAACCTGATTCCTACGGGAAAGTGTAACTTCTGCCATTGCCTCCACATTGTATCGTGAATTAAAGATCGCACCACAGCTTCGCCCTTAGTTCGCTCAAAGACTTATAATTGGATTTCCAGCCATGTCCGACGCACCTTTCGTCCACCTGCATTGTCACACCGATTATTCCCTGCTTGACGGCGCTTGCGAAATCTCTCAACTGATGGATTTGGCGGTGGAGCAGAAGATGCCCGCCGTTGCTATGACCGATCATGGCAACCTGTTCGGCGCAGTGGAATTCTACAACACCGCCAAAGCCAAGGGTGTGCATCCCGTGATTGGTTGCGAGGTTTACGTCAATTCCAAATCGCATAAGACGCGCGATGATTCCGACCGTTACAACCATTTAGTTCTGTTGGCTGAAAATCAGGAAGGGTATAAAAACCTACTGAAGCTGGTTTCCACTGGTTACCTGGAAGGGTTTTATTACAAGCCTCGGGTGGATAAAGATCTTCTCGCCCAATACTCAAAAGGCCTCATCGCAATGTCCGCCTGCCTTCGTGGCGACGTCAATGAAGCGCTGCTGGCTGACAAATATAAGAAGGGTCAGGAACTGGCCTACCAGTATCGCGACATCTACGGCAAAGACAATTTCTTCCTGGAAATTCAGGATCATGGCATGGAGCAGGATAAGCGTCTGGTGCCGTTGGTGAATCGGCTGGCTAATGAAATGGGCGTGCCGCTGGTGGCTACTAACGACGCCCACTATCTGCGCAAAGACGACGCCCGCGCCCATGAAGTGTTGATGTGCATTTCCACCGGCAAAACTATCACCGACGCCAACCGCATGCGCTTTGATCAGCCGGAATTCTACATGAAAACCCGAAAGGAGATGGAAGCGATTTTCGGTGATTATCCGCAGGCGCTGGATTCCACCTGGGACATTGCCCAGCGCTGCCAGGTGAAGATGGAAAAAGTGAAGGATCCGTTCCCTCGCTTTGATGTTCCAGCGGAACACAACATTGATTCGTACTTTGAATACGCTTGTCGGCAAGGGTTTGAAAAGCGTCGTCCGCGCTTGGAAGCGATGGCCGCCAGGGGTGCGTTGCGGGAACCGTTAGGAGCTTATGCGGAAAGACTGGATCGTGAAATCCAGATGATTCAGAAGATGAAGTTTTCCGGCTACTTCCTGATTGTTTGGGACTTCATCCGCTTTGCGAAATCGCGCAGCATTCCGGTGGGTCCGGGCCGTGGATCGGCTGCTGGTTCGCTGGTGAGTTACGCCATGGAGATCACCGATATTGATCCATTGCAGTACGGGCTGCTGTTTGAGCGCTTTCTGAATCCTGAACGGATCAGCATGCCTGACGTGGATACGGACTTTTGTCCGCGCGGCCGTGGGGAAGTGATTCAGTACGTCACGGAAAAATATGGGCGTGAGCAAGTGGCGCAGATCATCACGTTTGGAACGCTCAGTTCTAAAGCTGCGTTGAAAGATGTGGGTCGTGTGCTGGACATGACTTTTGCTGAAGTGGATAAGCTGACCAAGCTGGTTCCACCCACCTTGAACATTAAGCTGAAAGACGCTTTTGCACAGGAGCCAGGTTTTGAATCGGAAGCTAGGCGCGACCCTCGCGTGCGTGAAGTATTGAACGTCGCATTGAAGCTGGAAGGCATGTCTCGCAATGCGTCGGTGCACGCCGCTGGCGTGGTGATATCCCCGCAACCGCTGCGTGAAATTGTCCCCTTGTACAAGACGAACAAGGACGAAATTGTTACCCAGTATGATATGAACGGGCTGGATAAGCTGGCCCTGTTGAAGTTCGATTTTCTGGGTTTAACTACGCTTTCCATTGTCGCCGATGCGTTGAAGCTGATTCAGAAAACCACTGGCGAGTTGTTCCAGATTGAGGATTTTCCGCTGGATGACGCGAAGACTTACGAGATCTTCAGCAAAGGTTTTACATCCGGTGTATTCCAGTTTGAATCCTCTGGCATGCGCGACATTCTGCGTCGCTATCAGCCGGAACGCATTGAAGATTTGTGCGCGTTGAATGCGCTGTACCGTCCTGGTCCAATTCAAGGCGGCATGATTGACGATTTTATTGCCCGTAAGTTAGGCAAGAAAGCCATTGCTTACGATCTTCCTGAATTAGAACCGCTGCTGAACGAAACGTATGGCGTGATTGTGTATCAGGAACAAGTGATGCAGATCTCAAACGTGCTGGCGGGTTATTCGCTGGGCGATGCTGACATTCTGCGTCGGGCCATGGGCAAGAAGAGTGCCGAGGAAATGGAGCGGCAGAAGGTCAGGTTTCTTGAAGGCGCCGTAAACAAAGGTCACAATCCGAAAAAGGCGGAAAAGATCTTTGACCTAATGGCGCAGTTCGCTGGTTACGGATTTAATAAGTCGCACTCGGCGGCCTATGCTTACATGGCCTATGTTACGGCCTATCTGAAAGCGCACTACCCGGTGGAATTTATGTCGGCGTTGTTGACGTCGGAAACTGGCAACACGGCGAAGGTGGTGAAGTACATTAACGAATGCCGGGACATGGGCATTAAGGTACAACCGCCCGACGTGAATTCTTCCGATTTCAACTTCACACCGGACGGCCCGTCCATCCGCTTTGGATTGGGGGCGATCAAGAACTTAGGGCAAGGTGCGGTGGAAGCAATTATCAAGGCTCGCAATGAAGTGGGTAAGTTCACGTCGCTATTTGAATTCTGCGACAAAGTAAGTTTGTCGGCATTGAACAAGCGCGCCATTGAAAGCCTGATCAAGGCTGGGGCGATGGATGCACTGGATGGGAATCGGGCACAGCAATGGGCCATTCTGGACAGGGCGATTGAGCACGGCACGCGGGCACAGAAAGATCGTGAAAGTGGCCAAACAGGGCTGTTCGGCGACTTATTCGCGGCAGAATTGCAGACTCCTGAAAAGCTGCCGGAGGTGGCCGATTGGACTTCGTTTGAGATGTTGGGCGGCGAGAAAGAAATGATTGGGTTCTATGTTACCGGACACCCGCTAGACCAGTATATGGATAAGGTGCTGGAGTTACGTACGCACGAAACCGATCAATTGGAAGGCTTGGTAAAAGGCGCGGAAGTGGCCATGTGCTGTATCCTGACGGGGATCAATCGGCGTCGAAATAAGGACGGTAAGTTGTGGGCCTCCATGTTACTGGAAGATCACAAAGGGGCACTGGAAGCCATGGTCTTTGCATCCTCGTTTGAAGCGGTGATGGGTGGCATGTTTGAGGATAAGGCAATGCTGGTGCGCGGCGTGGTGATGCCGGAAGAAGGTGCCGCATCGAAGATCAGCATTAAAGATGTGATCGCCCTGGAAAATGCCCGAGTGAATTTGCCGAGCATGATTTCGATTCGGGTGCGGGTGAACGGCGCGGGTGGGGAAGATGAGACGATTGCTCCCAAGCTGGCGGAACTGTTTGGTCGCAAGCCAGGCGGGGCTGAAGTGCGATTGCGGATCGACAAGTCACGAGACTTTTCGGTGTTGATGGATTTGCATATGAAGGTGCGCGCCGATAAGCAGTTTAAGGCAGAGTTGGAGCGAATTTGTGGTCCGGATAGTTTAGAAGTTATGTCTATGTAAATGCCAAAGCCTAAACAAACTCCATCCCAACAGTTCGGCGAAGTGATGGGTCTTGCCGCATTGCTTCCAATCAGCGTGATCATCGGCTATGTCATTGGCCATTACCTGGATAATTGGCGAGGCACCACTTACTTCACGGTCATCTTTCTGATTCTTGGTGCGGCGGCGGGAATTGTCAGCCTTCTCCGCGAAATTCAAAAATCGAGCGTGGGTAAAGGGAATGGTGGAGCGTAACAAACCTGCTCTGAACGCAGCCCCTTACCAGGCGGCCATGCGACGTCTCCAACTGTTTGTCCCCATCTTCGGACTGCTTGGAACCGTTGGTGCATTCATCGGATACGGGTGGCGAAATGGACTGGGGGTGGCCATTGGAGCCCTTGCCGGATGGTTCAATTTTCACATTCTGCATCGTGTGGTGAATGTACTGGGGCCAGGCACCAGGCAACCTGCAAATCGTACTGGATTCCTGTTAATGGGGGCTCTCATGCTGCTTGGAGGGCTTGGGTTTGCTATAGTTAAGGGAACCGGAATTAATGTTGGTGCACTTTTCGCCGGGCTTTTTATGCCCTTGGCGGCGGTCATCGCTGTAATCCTCTTCGAAATCATTTATGCAAGAACATGAACCCTGGCTGACAGCCCTGTTCAACGACCACTTGGCTGGTTTGGGCAACACAATCCTTAGCACAGTCCTCCCGATTTTCGGCAGACCGTATACCGCGCAAGCGCGTCCGTGGGAAACCTTCATCGTGATGCAGATCCTGGTGGCCATCATCATGATTCTGACCTTCGCCATTTTGCGACCGAAGCTTTCCATGGATAAGCCGGGCAAGATGCAACACATTTTTGAAGCGGCTTATAACTTTTTGCATCATCAGGCGCACGATAACATTGGCCATGGCAGTTCGCGCTTTGTCCCTTACGTGGGTAGCATGTTTTTCTTTGTGCTGTTCTGTAATCTGTTGGGCATTATACCGACGCTGGAATCGCCCACCATGTTCCCTTATGTGCCTGCTGGTTTAGCCATCGCGTCGTTCCTTTACTACAATTTTATGGGCGCCAAAATTCAAGGGATTGGGAAATACCTGCTCCACTTCTGTGGCCCAGTATGGTGGCTGGCACCGTTGATGCTGCCTATTGAAATCATCAGCCACTTGGCGCGACCCGCGTCGCTTACCATCCGTTTGTTCGCCAACATGTTTGCCGGTGAACAGGTGACGCTGGTGTTCCTTGGTCTTACTTTTATCGGATTTCCAGTAATATTCATGGGCCTGCACGTGTTTGTATCTTTTCTGCAGGCATATATTTTCGCGTTGATGACGATGATTTACCTGGGCGGCGCTGTTGCCCAAAATCACGAATAACGCATTCGGCATTATCCGCTGTTCAGTGTGAGCCCGGCTGCACGAGTTTGACGGGAACCACCTCCTGATGGCGATTTTACTTAGCTAGGAGAAACTTAAAAATGAAAAACTTTCGCTTGTTCGCAATCCTGTTGGCAATCTTTTTTGCCAGCCCAATGATGGCCCAAGATGCTACTCACGCCGTCGGCGCTACCAACTATGCGGCACCCGCCGCCCTTATCGCAATGGCCATTGCTTCCGGCCTTTGTGGTTTGGCTCAGGGTAAGGCTGTTGCCGGTGCTACCGAAGCATTGGCTCGCAACCCCGGCGCATCCGATGGCATCCGCTTCATCGCTTTGCTCGGCCTGGTGCTGATTGAATCGATGGCTCTGTATACCTTCGTTCTGACCTTCATCATCAAGTAGCTTTTACAGAGGGGCTGGCCCGCCAGTCCCTCTTGTACCTCATGAAACTTCAAGGCATTTACCCACCTATCGCCACTCCCTTCAATCACGAAGGCGAGCTGTACAAAGTCAAAGTCTTCCACAACATTAATAAGCTGAATCGCAGTGGCCTTGCCGGATACTGTGTTTGCGGCTCCACTGGCGAAAGCGTTCACCTGACCACTGAGGAAAAGTACACGCTCTGGGGTTGGGTTGCCGAAGCTGCTGCGCCGGACCGATTGCTGATCGCTGGAACTGGCGTGGAAAGCGTTCGCGAGACCATCGCACTTACGAACAAGTCAGCGGAGATCGGTTATAAACTGGCCATGGTGCGCACGCCGCACTACTATAAAAATCTGATCAACAATACCGAAGCGCAGGTGCTCTATTTCCGCGCGGTGGCCGATCAAGCGAAGATCCCGCTGATGATCTACAACTGGCCACAGACCACCGGAGTGGACATTTCCGTTGAAGCCGTGGTGCGGCTAAGTGAACATCCCAACGTGATCGCCATCAAGGAAAGTTCTGGCAATTTGGAAAAGTTGAAGGCGATGATCGCGCAGGTGAAGCCAGGATTTCAAGTGCTGACTGGCAGTGCCCCAACGTTGTGGCCGTGTCTGGAAGCAGGAGCTGTGGGTGCGGTGCTGGCCTTCGCCAATGCAGCTCCGTATGCGTGCATTACGATCTGGGAAGCATTTCGACGTCGTGAAGCAGAAGCAGCAGAAGATTGGCAACAGCGGATCACCCCAGCGGCTGTATTGGTGACGGTGAAGTATGGGATCCCCGGGTTGAAGTACGCCATGGATTGGAACGGATTCTACGGTGGCGTGCCCAGGTTGCCGTTGATCCCCATCGGCGATGCAGCGAAGCGCGAGATCGAGGAAGCTTTCCATGAGCTGCGCGGTTAGGGGTTGTGGGAGATTGCTAATAGTCACCAGTAGTAGGGCAGTATTCTGGCTTGGATTCCTGTAGGCAGTATTTCTTATAGATACTGTCAAGGTAAACATGAAACCGCCAAAACAATTCGCTTTTCGGTGAGCTCATGCCAAGAAAACAACCGAATTCACCGTTGCAAGGTTGAACTTGTTGGTGGACCACATTGTGGGCGTTGAACATCACACTCTGATAGTCCTCAAAATTTGAGAACTCGGGTGGTTTCCAGGTGACGACTTGAGGTTTGTGGCCCGCATCATGAAGAAAGAGATCTGCTTCCGGATTTACTATTAAATCATTCGGCTTCCATTCGGTTGACTCGGAGTACTTGAATAATTTTCTCCACGATTGGTAGCGTGCTACAAACAGGTGGTGGAAATGGAAGAAGCTGGGGTGCTGGTGGATTTGAACCTCTCCTAACATTGAAAACATGTGCCAGATGTAATGCCCGTCAATCACACGGCCTTTGTGCAGATTTTTCTCCGCCGGATCTCTATGATCGGAAGTGTAGAGTTCGGCAGGACGGAGGTATGGCTTAAGCTTCACAGACACATTGCACTTGCAAACAACGCCGTCTTTTAGTTTCGCTTCGAGCGATATCTTTCTCACCACAGTTTCATTTGGTGATGTCGGCAAAAAATATAATCGAAACGACTGATCTGTAACAACCTCGGGCAAATTTGGGAGTACCTTCCAGCCTCCGGCATTTTCGAATCCATCCGATACACGCTCATCGTAATCCTGCGTCGCTGGTCCTTCGACTCGCCAGGAAGTGTCTTGGTAGAGGACATCGGGTACCGCAGAAACTTGGAGTGCTTGGCCCCAATAAGCATCAGTAGGTGAGGCAGGCTCTTTCGTCGTCAAATTGAGGTGTGTCAATTGTATGGACACGGCCTGACACGCGACTTCCTCTAGTGGCCGGAACCACCAAAGGGAAAGAGCCCCACCAGTTGCTACCAGGAATGTGATGAAAACTAGGTAACGAACTTTAGTCATTTTGGTGGCACCATCTGCACGATTTTTCCCGTTCCCAGTCTGAGGCTGAGAGATTGAATGGTGGGGTCCTTTCCGTGCGAGTTAGAGTGTTTCGAAGTGCCCGGCATGGCAGTCAGCAGCATCTTCCCGTTAGGTTCCTGTAAACGGTAGGAGCACGAATCCATTCCCCGAGTGAAGGTTAGATCAGAAGGAATCGCTTTTTGTTTTCCTGTCCACTCTGCTGATACTTCCGGGGCGCAAGAATGGTGAGCGAAGGAAAATTTCAAGGATCCTGCCATCTCGCCAGAAAAACGCTGAATTGCAACTGATTGTATCGAGTCAGGAGGATTCACCTGATACCGGCAGGGGATGAGATTCTTCCTGTTAAGAATCACTTCCGCCCGCCCCACCATAATGTCAGTGAGCATTTGACGATTCATCCAATCGTTCAAGGGCAAAGGAACGGATGACTCGGCGTAGCAGCGATTTTGGTGTTGATCGCTGCATAGTAGTGGGCCGAGTATTGACAAGCGAGACTGAATATAAATGGATGATCCGATAGGAGCTTCGTGTTCGATGTTGAATATCAGGCTCATTTTGGGATCTTTGGGTTGGCCATTAACTACAACACTGAAGAACTCCTTGGTTCCAAC
>JANMWO010000495.1:0-1931 GCA_031394025.1 Acidobacteriota bacterium | reverse complement strand
GAATTCAACACCACGTTGCTACGCAACTCCGGCTTGGCTGGAGTGCTGTCACGCTCAACTGGCACCAAGGTCAATTTGGTGAATGCCATGCCGATTGCTGCGGAGCGTGGACTGGCGGTGGTGGAACGTCATGAGAATCGGAACGGGCATATCGATTCCATTCGTCTGGAACTGGAAACGGAATTAGGGGTGACCATCGTGGAAGGGGCGGTGGTTCTGGACAAACCCAGGCTGATTCAAATTGACGGAATTTATATTGAAGTGAATTTGGCTGGTCACTTAATCTTGTTGAAAAATTACGATGTGCCGGGTGTTATCGGCCATGTTGGCGGGGTGCTGGGCGAGAACAAAATCAACATCGCCAACTTCGCTTTGGGTCGTCAGGAAGGCGCGGCGACGGCGGAAAAGCCGATGCGGGCGATTGCGGTGGTTGGGGTGGATGCGCAGGTTCCTGATTCGGTGTTGACGCAGTTGAAAACGAATCCGGCAATCCGGGTGGCACGCGCAGTTGAGATTTCGGCGTAGAAAGTTTGAAGGAAAGGCCGGAATACCCGGCCTTACCCTTGAATGGCTTGTAATTCTGTGTTAGCATTTAGTAGCTCTCGAAGGGTCCCTAACGGGACATTCCAAAGCAAATCCCACGGAGTGTTGAACACCCACGAATGAGTTTTACCGTTTTTCTTGGCAATCTTCCCTTATGGGTGACCGCTGACGATATCAAGACCTGGTTGCAAGCAGACAACCTGGTGGCCGATTCGATCAAAGTCATCCGCAACCCGGAAACGCAGGAATCCAAAGGCTTCGCGTTTATAGAAGCCCCGAACGCAGAGGAGATGCAGTCTGTCATCCGGCGTTTTGACCGTGCGCCTCTTGAAGACAAGCTTCTGCGCGCAAACCCCGCGCAACCGCCCAAAGGCAAAGGGGGAGTAGCGCCTGTCGGCTTCATGCCGCCTCGCTCTGCTGTTCCTGGAGCTTTTGTTGCTGGCGGCCCTCCGAGGGTCGACGGCGTCGACCGCAAATCGCGTGGCGGCAAGAAGCATAAGAAGCGCACATCCAACCAACCGCAAAGTGCATTCGCGGAAGAGTTGGCCAAGGCCCTTTAATCAAGTAGCTTCGGATCTCCTGAGTAACAGTATCCAGAATGGCCCAGCGCAAGCTGGGCCATTCTGATTTGTGGTTGTTATGATAGATGCAGTTCCAGGACACATGCCCGCAAACGCGCTCGACTACATCACGATCAAAGGATTTAAGAGTATTGCTTCCGTGGAGAAGCTTGCTATTAAGCCGATCAATATTGTGATTGGAGCGAACGGCTCTGGGAAGTCTAATTTCATTGGCGTTTTCGAGCTTCTCGCTGCTATGAATGATGGCATGCTTGGGATGTACGTGATCCACGCAGGTGGGGCAGAAAAGGTTCTGCATTTTGGTTCCGAAAACACCAAGCACATTGAACTTCACCTCGCATTAAAAAATCAGGAGAGTCAATACGAGGCAATCCTCTCGCCCACTGCCGACGACAGTCTATTTCCTTCTTCGGAAATCATTAAATACAGTGGTGGATTGATCCGACTCAATCCACTGTTGGGGGGGAGAGAAGCCGCTATTGGCGATCATCACGCCTCTTCTATGAGTGAATGGGTGCGAAAGCTCCTTGACGGATGTTGGCGCTATCAATTACAAGCGCCTCAGTGGCTGTGGAAGACAGCCTCCGTCAACGATAATCGTTTTCTGCAAGCAGACGGCTCCAATTTACCTGCCTTTCTCTATTTCCTTCGCGAAAGGCACCCTGACTCATATAACTTGATAGTCCGCACTACCCAACTTGTCGCCCCCTTCTTTCATGACTTCCGCCTGGCCCCGCTCCAACTGAATCCAGACTCCATCAAGTTGGAATGGCGCCACAAGCGATCCGAACAGTACTTCGCCGCCCC
>JANMWO010000442.1:0-7248 GCA_031394025.1 Acidobacteriota bacterium | reverse complement strand
AACGGCCATCGATAAGGATCACAATAAGGAGACCCGATGGCAATAGACCCCAAGCTCATAGACAAGTTATTGGCTGACTACAAGAAGCCAGAAGACCTAATAGGAGAAAACGGCTTACTCAAGCAGTTGACGAAAGCATTTTTAGAGCGAGTCATGCAGGCAGAGTTGACCACTTTAAGGACCACTCGTTTGATACGATGGCTTCATGGCCCCCGTTCCTTACTCCTTGTGATTGCTGCTGTGGTCTGCTCGTCAGTAAGCGCACCCGCGCAAGAGGCCCGGGTGTTTGGCGAGTCCGACAAAATCGCGATCGAGAAGATGTACAATCATTACCTCCTGGCATTCATTAAGAAGGATTACGCTGCTCTGCGGGAATCCTTCCAGGCTCCGTTCGTTGTTTTAGCCGGAGGGGATATGCAGGCCCTCACTTCCGTAGATGCCGTAATGGCGTTTTATCGAAAGCAACTCGTAGCGTTGGAACAGCGCAACTACGATCATGCCGAAATTACCAATACGCGGATCACCCCACTTACGCCGGATAGCGCTCTCATCAACAAGTCCATTCGGCGTTACAAGAAGGACGGCTCTGTGTTAGAAGAAGGAGCTGCGATCTACCCCGCATGCAAATCCTCCGGGGCCTGGAAGCTTTGCGGGATGATGCGGCAAGAATCACAGTACTTCGGCAAAGTCTATTGACGGCAACCGGGCTGCGGATCGGGGGGGTGCGATCATGTCCAGTTGGTTGGCTAACCGGAAGTTATCCACTTCCACCCGCGACTCTGGACGTGTGCTCGTCGTTCTTCAAGCGGCGTTCTACCGGAGAAGCAACACATTTGGTTATTGTCACATTGATTCCTATTCTCGCCCTGCTCGGTAATTAAGACCAGGTGAATTGTCTCATCAATGTTGGTACAGAGGGTTCACTCCAAAAGTGTTCCCGATATCTACTGTCTCATTTTTCAACCGCATGCCACCATCACGTCCCCGAATTAAAAAACTACTGCTTGGATAAATGCCAGTACCGCCCACCCGTTTGAACAAGTCATGTCATAGACAGGTGTGGAGCATAGGATCCCTGAGATCTTCCCTATCCGGCGAAGTGTTTGGAAATGTCGTTGTACAGCACAAAGGCCACTAGCGTCATGAGGAAAACGAAGCCTAGTTTGAACACTGCTTCTTTGATCTGAAGACTCAAATCCCGCCGCATCAGCATTTCAATTAACAGGGTCAGAATCAAACCGCCATCCAGAATGGGAATCGGCAACAGGTTGAAGATAGCTAAATTCATACTCACCATGGACATGAATCCAATGTAGTAAGCCACACCTTCACGCGAAGCGTCGCCTGCTTGTTTTGCGATTCCAATGGGGCCAGTCAAGGCTTTTGCTGACAAGCGTCGCTCTACAATTCCTTTGAGGGAACTGTAAATCAACCCGGCATCATTCCAATTTTCACGCGCTGATTGCACCACTGCTTCCTGAAATGGAAGCTGCACAAACACGTAGCGTGGGGTCAGGCTCACACCCAACAAATACTGTTTCGAACCATCTTCTAACGATGCTAACTTCGGCTGGATTTTTTCTGTCATGGTCTGCCCGTTACGGGAAAAAGTCAGCTCAACCGGTTTTCCTTCGCCCTCTTTCAAAATCTGATGTAAGCGCTGCACTGCGTAGATGGGCTTGCCATCGACGGCCAGCATTAAATCTTTCGATCGCAAAACGCGAGCCGCATCCATATCCGCCTTCACCGATTCCACCAACAATTGGTGCTTGGGCAGCCAACCCACCATGGGGGCTGGTTTCTTTTCATCCAACTTAGGGGTGAGGGTTAACACAATCTGCTGACCGTTGCGGTCAATCACCACAGGGGCTGGCCGATTGGCTGCACCAGCTTCCAGCGGCAACATTTCCTTGAAAGTGGGGTTCGGTACATTGTCGAACTTGACGATTTTGTCGCCTTCTTTAATTCCAGCTTGCTCGGCCACAGAGTTGGGAAGCACCCAACCCACAACAAACGGTAAATCTACTCCTTCCACTTTCGGATATTTGAACATGAACAAGCCCGTGAGCAAACACAAGGAAAGAACCACGTTCATAAAGGGTCCGGCAAAGGCGATAATCATGCGCTGCCAACGGGGCTTGGCCAGAAAGGAGCGCGGATCGTCCACCAAAGTGGTTTCATCACCCATCTGTTCGCCAGCCATTTTCACGTATCCGCCGAAGGGTATCAGAGAGAAGCGAAAGTCCGTTTCCCCACGGCGAAACCCGAATAGCCTGGGTCCAAAGCCGAAACTGAATGCCTCCACTCTGACGCCGCAAAGTAGCGCCGCCCAGTAATGTCCCAGTTCGTGAAACAGAATCATGGTGCCCAACAACAACAGCACCGATCCTATATTTTGCAGAAAATCCATAACTAATTCCTCTTAGCGGTTGTCGGACCGGCGGCCAGCGCCAGTCTTCGAGCAACTTCCCGCGATTCCCTATCTATCTCCAAAACTTCCTGGACGCTGCCCGCCCGACGGTTGGGTACGCGATTCAACGTCTCTTCCACTACAGCAGCAATTCCCTGGAACGGAATTCGCTCGTCCAAAAAAGCTTCTACGGCAATTTCATCCGCCGCGTTCAATGTACAAGCGGCCGATCCGCCAGCTTCCTGCGCCTGGTACGCCAAACGCAGCAATGGAAATTTATCCCAGTCCGGCGGATGGAACTGCCAATTGTGCGATTCCTGCCAATTCATACGGGGCACAGGCGCCGCCGCACGATCCGGGTAAGTGAGCGCATATTGTATCGGCATTCTCATATCTGTAGCGCAGATCTGGGCAATCACACTGCCATCATTATATTCCACCATGGCGTGAACTTTCGATTGGGGATGCACCGTCACTTCCACATCTTTCGGCTGGAAATCGAACAACCAACAGGCTTCAATCACTTCAAAGCCCTTGTTCATCAAAGTCGCCGAATCAATGGTGATCCGCCTTCCCATCTTCCAGGTTGGATGATTCAAAGCCTGCGTCGGTGTCACATTTGTCAGATTTTCCTTAGGAGTAAGCCGGAAAGGACCACCGGAAGCTGTCAAAATCAGCTTGGTTACTTCGGCACGGCGTCCAGCACGCAGACATTGGTGAGCCCCGTTGTGTTCACTATCCACTGGCAACAGTTCCACACCGTTGGCCCTGACAGCGGCCATCACCAATTCGCCGCTGGATACCAGAACCTCTTTATTGGCCAGTCCTATGGTCTTTTTATGGCGAATCGCTTCATAAGTTGCTTCCAGGCCCGACACGCCGACAATCGCTGACATCACAAAATCAACTTCCGGTGCGGTGGCGATTTCTACTAGTGCTTGAGAGCCGGTGCGCAATTCAGGAATCGGGATTCCGGTGTCTTCCAGGTACGATTTCAGAATCCGCAAAACGGAATCGCTAGACACGACTACAACCTTGGGGCGGAATTCGCGGATCTGCTCCACCAGAATTGCGGCGTTCTGTCCGGCAGCTAATGCAAAAATGGAATAGTGGGATGGATTGAGGCGTACCACTTCTAAAGTGGACGTGCCAATGGAGCCGGTTGAGCCTAGAACGGTCAGGTTTTTCATGCCGATGGCCAATCAGGGCCTTAACGAATCATAGCAAAAGTATAGGGTGAAGTGTTTTTTGGAAGCATCACTTGGTTTTAAGTGAAAACCCTTACGGGCGCCGGGGAGGATGCTTCAGGGGTCTTTATGAGGTTAGTCTCGCTTTGGTGGGAGTTGCCTCCCCGGCTTAATTCCAATATTAGTATATGACTTTCGGGAATGCAAGTCTTATTTTTGGGATTGTTAATTAAGATTTCTCAACCTTGACTCCAGCCAACCCTTCCAGCACCTTGATGGTGGCGCAAATGTCTTCTTCGCCGTATCCAGAGGAAATGGCTACCTGAAATAGCTGATGGGTGAGCGCGGTAAGCGGCAAGGGCACATTCTGCTGACGAGCAGAGTCGAGCATAAGGCCAATGTCCTTGTGCATCCACTTCACAGAAAAGTTGGTGGAGAAGTCCCTTTTGAACACGTAGGGGGCCTTAAAGGCGATTAAACCACTCTTAGCGGCTGAATTTTCCAGCACTTCCAGCATCAATTGGGGGTCCATACCAGCTTTGGTCGCCAGCACCATGCCTTCGTTAAACGCCTGTAAAATGTTGGAAAGAATCAAATTTTGGGTCAGCTTAGCGTGCATGCCAAGACTGGGACCACCGCAATAGTAAAGATTTTTACCCATCGGCTCAAAAAACGGCTTCGTTTTTTCAAAAACAGTCTTGTCGCCACCGATCATGAAGGTGAGCGCGCCCTTTTCGGCACCAGGCTTTGACCCAGTGCAAGGCGCATCCAGGTAATGGACGCCTTTTTCGGAGCAGGCTTTGGAAGTGCTCAAACTATAAGAAGGTGCCACGGTGGAGGCGTCTACAATGACCGTACCAGGTTTGGCTCCGGCCAGCAGACCAGCGTCACCAAACATTACTGCTTGGGACATGGCGGTATCGCCAACGATGAAGAAGACAGTGTCGCTGGCAGCGGCCAGGTCTTTTGGGGAGGCGACGACGGTGGCTTTGTCCGGAAATTCCCCGGCCAGTTGCTGAGCCTTGGCAATGGTGTGAGACCACAAGGCCACATTATGACCAGCCGCTAACAAGTGTCGGGCCATTGGGTAGCCCATAATTCCTAAACCGATAAATCCAAGATTCGCCATGACTTTGAAGATTATACCGTAGTAAGGGAAGGGTTCACCGATTACTTGGCTGCTGCCATAGTGTACTCGAAATCGTAGGAATGCTTCCCTTCGGCAATGATGATATTCAACTTCCCAGTGAGCCCGACCAGTTCCCCAGTGCCCGAATCTGGCACAACGGTAACGGAAAGTTCCGGCGTGCCCCGGTGCATGCTGCCGCTGTGTTGCAGTACGAAGGTGCCTGTGCGACCGCCCAGTTTACCGCTAACCAGTTCTATGGCAACATAACCGGCTGAACCCTTTACAGGCGTCCCGGCGCTGAGCATTTCGCCTTTGCTTGTACCTTCCAAATCGCCATGAAATTGCTTGTCGATGGACAACCGGGCAAGGCTGGCGTCGGATGCTTTGTTGTCCTCTAATGCGAGTGGCTTCAACTTTACATCGAACGTTCCAGTGGCTCGTTTTGTCATGGGCATCTCCTTCTTGCTCTGTGCCGATAGCAGTTGGCAGCAGATGCTGGCGACAACACAGAATTTGACCAGTGCATTTCTCACCTAATCATGATCCGCCACAACACAGGGCACGTCAATGAACGATACAATTTCGTTAGTCAGGTAACAGAAGCCGGGAACCATGTATGACTTTTCTTGTCGCATTGCTTTTCATGTCCGCAGATTGGGATACGCTCCTTAAAGATGCTCGGGCCAATTACAACAAAGGGGAATACGTTGCGGCGCGGCAACCGCTGGAAGAAGCTCGGGCTCTGCTGGCTGAACTTCCTCCCAAAGATCCCAAACGCTACGACCTGTATCGTCTATCCGCCGATGTTCTTACCGCGCTGAGTGAAACGGATGCGGCGGAAAATGCGTATCTGGAAGCCATTAACTGGCGGGAAAACTTATTGGGGATGAATCACCCGCTGGTGGCGGATGATTTGACGGCATTGGCCATGCTGATTCGGACTAAGCCCGATGTTACTCGGGCATTGATCATTTTGCAGCGGGTGCAACAAATTCATATTACTGAAGGCGGCATTGCAGCGCCTGCCCTGGCCGATGATTACAGCCGCATGGCATTGCTTTATGTGGATCAGGGACAGATGGAGAGGGCAGCGATGATGCTGGAATTGGCGTTGCGCATCCGAGCCAATACGTTGGGCGATTCGCACCCCGCATTGCTCCCGGAAATGGACCGTTTAGCGATTGCTTATGTGACCAATCGTAATTATGACCAGGCTGAAAATGTTTATCGACGGGCTTTGATTTTGCGCGAACGATTTTTTGGAAAGTCATCGGCAGAGTTGCTTCAAAATGTGGAGGGACTGGCTTACGCTCAGTTCGGTCAAAAGAAATATGACGTGGCTGAGGTGAACTACAAACGACTGCTGTTGTTGTGGCAAAGCACAGCAAGCGCAGAGCATCCAATGGCGGCCATCACACTGGATAAGCTGGCCATGTTGTATCGTGAGCAGAAAAAATGGGTTGAGGGTCAACAGTCCGCCGATACGGCCAACGCCTATCGAGCACATTTTCTGGCTTCGGGATGGATTCGTGAAGCAGGTACGCAGCTTGGCCGAGCCAACAAGCAGGAAGCGCTGCTGCTGTATAAGCGAGCCCTCAGCGTTCTGGATCCGAAGCGACCAGAACACGAACTACTGATGAAGCAGGTGAACCAACAATTGCTTCAGATGAATTCAAAAGCACCTGTGCCAAAGAAATAGTTTCTTGCAATGGTTAACGCTTGCAAAGTCTAGCTTGCCTGGGCGTTTGGCGGCTAAACCTGTGGGCGGAAGAGGCGATCGGCTGGGGGTAGCGACGGCATATGAAAGTTCCAAGCCATAAAGAGATCCCGAATTTGTTCGCGGACAATAGGTGACTGATCTCGTCACTTTCTTACTAAGAGTTTCTAACTAAGAATTGGTACTAAGTTGTAAGTTCACTATGCGGTACTTTGAGTCCACTTACAATCCCGTACTTTGCTGAAAAGTACCTGTGAGGAGCTGCTCTATTCCAGTACTTTGACGGTGGAAAGGAGTCGGTTCAGATGGATCGCTATACTGAAAGGAATGTTGGCCGGAAAAGTACACTTAGAGAAGGTATATTTTGAACTGCAATCAATACCAGAACTAAACATTAAACTGGACGAACCTTTGTGCAATCACACCCGCTTTGTACTGGGCGGGGCAGCCTTAGTGTTTGCCGAAACAGCCAATGAAACAGCGTTCATCAAAGCATTGCAAGTGGTTAGAGCAAGTGGCACAAGGCACGTTGTGCTGGGTGGTGGAACAAATCTGATTGTGGCTGACCGGGGCTATTGCGGAGTGGTGTTGCGCTATATCGCCGATGGAATTCGGCACTGCGGCAATCATGTCCAAGTGGACGCAGGGGCTGAGCTGAACCACTTGGTAGATTCATTGAATGCAGCGGGATTGAAAGGCTTAGAAACGTTGGCCGGAATTCCTGGCTGGGCAGGTGCTGCCGTCTATGGCAATGCCGGGGCGTATGGACACTCTATTTCTGAGCGCGTGGAGAGTGTCCGTTATT
>JANMWO010000425.1:0-1652 GCA_031394025.1 Acidobacteriota bacterium | reverse complement strand
CAGTCGACGCTGAACGGCATCTGGTATTCGTGCCCACAGGCAGCGCCAGTCCCGACTATTTTGGCGGACTTCGCCCCGGCGACAACCGCGACGCCAACTCAGTGGTGGCCTTGAACTCCAAGACCGGTGAGCGGGTCTGGGGCTTTCCACTAGTGTCCGGCAAAGCACTTTATCCGGCGCTACAAGTAACTGAGCGCCAGCGGGTTAAGTAAGGTTTTGGCTTGCCGCGATTTGAATGGCTACAGGCATGAAAGCACTCTGAACACCCACAATAGGGGATGAACCAAGGCCGGACGGTATTCTCACAACTGATCGGCTTCCTGCCTGATCGGGAATTTCGACGCTGCGTAGAACTGTATAATGGCGATTCCCGGCATAAAGAAGAAGGGTTTTCCTGCTGGGATCAATTCCTGTGCATGAGTTTCGCTCAACTCACCTACCGCGAGAGCCTGCGTGACATCGAGGCTTGCCTGAGATCCTCGCCCGCCAAGCTGTATCACATGGGCATTCGAGGTCGCGTCTCCCGCTCCACTTTGGCCGACGCCAATGAGCAGCATGATTGGCGCATCTTCGCCGACTTCGCCAGCGTGATCATCACTCGAGCCCGCAGTCTTTACGCCAGTGATCCCTTCGGCGAGGAACTGCGGATGAGCGCGTACGCTTTGGACTCAACCACCATCGACCTCTGCCTGTCATTGTTCCCCTGGGCGCTGTTCCGCCAGAGCAAGGGCGCCGTGAAAATGCACACGCTGCTCGATCTCCACGGAAACATTCCAACCTGTGTATTCATTAGCGATGGCAAGCTGGCGGACGTCAAGATCCTCGATCAACTGGTGCTGGAAGCCGGGTCCTTCTACGTGATGGATCGGGGCTATGTCGACTTCGAGAGACTTCAGCGGTTCAACGCGGCGTCCGCATTCTACGTGACCCGCACCAAGCAGAATATCCAGCTCAAGCGCCGCTACTCTCGCGCCGCCGATCCGGCCAACGGAGTGATCAGCGATCAGGTCGTCGTGCCGGCCACCGACGTCTCGCGGAAGCACTATCCGAACGCCTTGCGGCGGATTCGGTATCACGACCTGGACCAGCGTCGCTATCTGGTTTTCTTGACCAACAACTTCGATGTGCCCGCCTTGACGATTGCGCGATTATATAAAGCTCGCTGGCAGGTGGAACTGTTCTTCAAATGGATGAAGCAGCACCTCCGGATCAAGGCTTTTTACGGCACCAGTCTCAACGCCGTCAAGACTCAAATCTGGATTGCGATCACGATTTACGTAATGATTGCCCTGGTCAAGAAGGAACTTGGCCTTTCGGCCACCGTCTACCAGATTCTCCAGGTTGTGAGCGTCAACGTTTTTGAGCGAACGCCCATTCTACAGGCCCTTCAGTACGAAGACTCCCAAGAAAATTTAGAGGCATTTTCTAACCAGTTGAATCTGTTCAACTTATAGCCGGACAGTAGTGATACCCGGTGGAGGAGGCGCGACATTCGGATGCGGCCCACCCGCGGTCGGGTCGGGCCTTCCATGGAATTACACCTCGAATTTAATCGCCGACGCGTGGGAACTGGGCGGACCTTGTCGGCGGTATCTAGACCCCGGGGAGGATAACGAACCCAGCTTCTTAGCGCCTGGTTTCACAAGTCCAAC
>JANMWO010000393.1:0-5471 GCA_031394025.1 Acidobacteriota bacterium | reverse complement strand
AGCGATGATCACAGAGCGTTCAACCAATTCATCGAATGGAATCGGTGACTCTAATTGTTCGATCAACGAATAAACAGCGCCCCACTGCGATTTTGGTTTGCGCGGTGGCGTAGACGATTTGTGTCACATGTCGAGTTTTCGCCCATTGTGGCGCCTTTGATAATGGTCAATATCCCAAAGACTTTGGACATTTCAGTGGCAAAATGTCGGCGCTGGCGTTTACTTTACGGCCCTGAAAACGCTTGTGATAATGCCGCGTATGAGGGATGAGGAAAAACAAAACGCGGTTATCGGCGACTTTGAGACTTGGCTGCGCAACGCGGATCGGTCCGCTCACACGATTCGCTCGTATATCGGCACGCTGACGCGATTTGCTGCGTGGTTCAAGCAAACCAACGGCGCAGCGCTGGGTACCAGCCTGATCACCCCAGCCGATTTGCGGCTGTATCGCGGCCAGTTGGTTCAGGCCCAGATGCGGCCTTCCAGCGTCAACGCGGCATTGGCGGCCTTGCGCGCATTTGTTGTGTATGCTGCCAATCAGATTGGCGGCAGCGACCTTGCTAAACAGTTGCGCGGGGTCGAAATGACCAAGCGGCGCGCACCAAAGTCGTTGACCCGCTAACAATTGTTCAAGCTTCACCAGGCGATGGATCGCCGCCGGTCGCACGCCGAGCATACCGGCCATGAGCTTGCATGGGCGTTGCGCGATGAGGTTATGGTGCATCTCATGCTCAACACCGGACTGCGGGTTCAAGAACTTCACGACGGCTTTTTCCGGTCATATCGAAGTGAACGACCCACCTCTAATGCAATTCAGAGAGCCAGGATAAGCCAGCATAGGACGAGTTAAGTTGATGAGTTTTCTTGCTGCATTAATCCATGCGCCAGACGACCCAAACCCTCTGCAAATTGATTAAGCTCAGTGCCCAACTTACGCATCCCATTGGTAATCCCTTCGCGAGCCACTTTATGAATGATGGCAGCTCCCTCTTGAGGATCAGTCTCGATAATCTTTTCACGGGCTACGGCCAGAGCAACCACAGCACTTCCGAGTGCCACTTGCAGATAAATATCTGGGTTAATGAGGGGCATTTCATTCGGATGCGGTTCTGCCCATGGATCCGGCGGGATCGTGCGCACTGGCCCATCCTGATAGTAAGGAATCAAAGAGACCAGTACTGAACACCACGGCACAAAGCGATAAACAGTTTTCAATGCAAGTGTTCCGATGCTCACCAAATCATTGTAGGTGTAGTCGCGTTTTGGACTAACGATCATCGAAAGAGGCTGAGTGCGAAGTGACAGCCATGCTGTTGCTGAGAATATTCGACTCAAAGCGCCGGGACGCGCTAACCAAATAGCAAGATTGCGAAAGTAAGAACGGATATCCTCTAAAGCCTGAATGCCATCAGGAGAAGCCTTGAAACCTTGCGTTTTAGGAAATGACGCAATTGGATCTCCAATCAGGTTGATGTCAAAAAAGTGATGCCAAGTTGAATCAACAGCAACCCGTCCCACCCCAGCTTGATGACCATCATAAGCACCCACCACACCAAAGCTACGAGAGCGAGCGGTATTTTGTGGATCACCCGCATGAGCAAGCTCTGTTGACAAATCTCTTTCAGCAAGAACTTTGCCCCAAGCCACGATCTCCGGTAAAGGTTGACGACCTAATTTGTCAGCGGGATATTCAACAAAGCTATGATGGCCAAATTTAAGTGTCGCACTTGTGTCCCACGGCACAATGACTTCGCCTTCGTGCATATGATCTGCTGCAACCTGAATAGGACCGTTAGAGCCACACAGTAACGGGTGTGGATATCGCCAAGCGGAAAAAGAGAAACTATTTTGTTGTTGGGTATACCAACGCAACTCAAGTGGCTGAGGAATATCGTCCGACTGGTTATCAAAATAAACAGGTCCAGTTCCATTACCTCGACTTGGCTGAGTAGTCTCAATACGTTCCACACCAATCGCAGGTGGCGCAACAGGCTCACCCAATGGACCTGGAGACGGGTAATACCATTTGCGCATAGATCTAACACGAAGCACACGGCCATTTAGCACGACACCAAGGTCTTCATGATCACCTGTTGCAAAGACACCCCCGCCTCCATCCATAAAAGTGGCTAAAGCTATGAGCTCTGCATCACTCATCGTGGAATTTGTGTCATCAGGACTAGCAACACCAAACAAGAATATCTCGTCATAAACAGACAAATCATGCTTATCAAAGCGGAAGTTCTCAATATCAGCCGCACCACGAACATCAGTGTCTCGATGAGCTTTGGTAACAAGAACAGGCGAGAAATATGGCGCTGAATGTGTAAGCGTACGAATAAACTCGCTCAACCCAAAATAAGCATCTCCCTTCAATATATCCGTGCTGGGATCGCCAGGACCAAAAGAAGCATAGTGTACTGAGTGAGGACGACCATCCAGTACTACCAATGCGCGAATACCCGACAGAAATGGCCAAATTTTGTCATTGACGATCGCACTATTACTAATCTCAAAATTCATAATGTAAGTCCCTCCAAATAACCTTTACTAAAGCATCCCCAAATAATAAGGCGAACATGGATAAAACACATGTATCCATCACCTAAAAAGGACAATTATTTTTGTCCGCAGGTAAATAGGCAGGATCGTGCTGATAATTTGTCCGCGATTGCGAAAGGCTTACGACGTTTTCTTGTCTAATTTATACACAAATAAATATTTATCACTAAAAGAGAAAAAATGGTCGTTGTGCCAGACGCGTTAGGCAATTCGGAAATGACTCTTGCATCTCTGTCCGGGTTGACTGAGGTGTGCTAGCTGGTACGTACCACTGATCTTCGGTATGCCGTTATATTGGTCTAGTCAAAACCCATTTGCAACATCTGATCACGGCGGCAGCTGCAACGGTGCTGCGCGTTGTCGCTTGGCCCGACGATGTTCCTCACGCCGTCACGAGTCACTCCGCATTTGCCTCATGGTGCCGGTTTGATTTCGCCAACAGTTTCTGGAAAATCATGTCCAGTACAGATCTCCAACCGAACTGTAAAGCTGTCCAAGGACTTTAATGCTGGATCAGCTCGCTCAAGCCAAACCGGTGATGTGGCGGAAAATTACCTCTATAACGGTCAGGATACGAATCGAAACCAATAAGAAGAAATCGGGTTGAGCCAGCGTTCGACCCGAATCACTTTATCAGCTATTGCGCTATTGCGTACGCCATTGCCAGAAATAATTATCAAGATATCATTAACCAATTGTGCTATATCATAACTTGAGCTCGGCGACGGTCAAGTTATCTGGAGCTGTCAGGCTACAAGCCATTCCACTGCGCAAGCAGATTGAATGCACAGCTGACGAAGGCCAAGCATATATGGAAGAAGTCAGCGTGCCGATCTTGCACTGGTTGCTACATAGAACTACCCGATTATTTTGGTCTGAGCTAAAGCAGGTTGATGGAGGTCAGTATGAAGAAGTGGGAATATTTAATAATCACAGTTTTTACTCATAAATCGATTGTGTATTTCCCAGATGGTTCTACCCATGAATATCTCGACTCGGTGGTGGCACTAAACACCCTAGGCGATGAAGGATGGGAATTAGTAAACGATACACAGGTCGATCCTCTCACTAGTAGGATAAGCATGAGGCGTACGAAGAGATGATAAATCACCTCTACACTTTCTCAAATTGCCAGTTCGATGTTGCTTTCGGCATCAGACCACGCTGAGACTTTATTTAGCATGTTCTCTTCAAACCCCACACCCCAGGATATTTTCCTAACCAGATTATTCGAGGAGCCGTTGGTACCAGTCGGAGCAGATCCCACGTCAGCCGAAACTATCGCACTGGCAGATGCGCTCCGCAGCTACGCAAAACGTTCTAGCCCGGATGATTTCTCCAGTCTTATTGGTTTTTTAGAAATGTACCCAGAATCCCCTTGGAACGTTGCGCTGCTGACCAACCTCGGACTGGAGTATTACCATACGGGCCATTATTCGAAAACGTTGGAGGTGTGGGCGCAAGCATGGGCGTTGGGCCGGACGGCCACCGACTTAAAGGGCAAAGCCATTGCGGACCGTGCGATCGGGGAATTGGTATCCATGCATGCGCGCCTCGGTCGGGTGACGGAGCTCGACGCACTGCTTAAATCGGTTCAGGATCGTGCTTTTTCCGGTCCTGCCACAGAGAAAATCATCGGTGCTCAAGAGGGTCTCTGGACGATGCAGAACCGCCCGGAGGTTGCCTTCCTGTGTGGACCTTTTGCCTTGCACCAGATCAAGCGCCATCTGGATTCAACACACTCAAATACCGATACCCAGTTGATTCAGCCAAGTGCATCCACATCGAGAGGTTTTTCACTCTCACAGATTCAAGAGTTGTCGCAAACGCTCGGCCTTCACTTCCAGATGGCCTTTCGCGAGAAAGACGCAGCATTTGTTGTGCCATCGGTGGTACATTTGAAAGTGGATCATTTCGCCGCGATTACCCAGCAAGAAGACAATCATTATCTACTCCAGGATCCCACATTTGGGAACAACGCATGGATCACCAGAGATACACTTGAAACCGAAGCCAGCGGCTATTTCCTCCTACCCCCTGGGAAACTTGGGCAGGGCTGGCGTAGCGTAGAAGTGCAAGAAGGCGGGACGGTGTGGGGCAAGGGGATAATAAACGATCCGGATCCTCACGGGCCATGCGACCCGACCACGCAGGGGGGCAACTCATGCTCCGAAAATGATGACTGCAAAGGCATGGCTGTACCCAGAGTGCATCTCATGCTCGTCAGTTTGAATATTAACGACGAACCCGTCGGCTACTCGCCACCGGTTGGTCCTGCGGTCAAATTTATGGTTCGCTACAACCAGCGTGAAGCTCGGCAGCCATCAACGATTACTTATTCAAACCTTGGACCCAAATGGACGTTCGACTGGTTGTCGTATATCACTGACAAGCCCTCCACTCCCTTGGCCGATGTAACTTATTACATCATGGGCGGTGGCACGCGGACGTTCACTGGCTTCGACAAAGACACCCAGACTTTCACCGTTCACCAACTCGACCAGACCAAGCTTATTCGCACTTCTCCCAACACCTACGAAATGTTGTCTGGCGACGGCACCAGGAAAGTCTTTAGCCAATCCGACGGTTCTATTGGCAGTTTGCGGAAGATCTTTCTCACCCAGTTGATCGACCCGCACGGCAACGCGGTGTCTTTGACCTATGATGCCAATCTTCGCATAGTGACCATTACTGATGCCATTGGCCAAGTCAACACAATTTCGTATGATGCGACCGACATTCACAAAATCATCAAGGTCACCGATCCCTTCAGACGCTCTGCTACCTTCGAATACGATGCCTCAGGCCGGCTCATCAAGATCACCGACATCTTGGGTTTGACTTCTGAATTTACCTATGATGTCGACGGATCGGGTGGTTCTAAAAGTGATTTCATCGTCAAACTGACA
>JANMWO010000200.1:0-11453 GCA_031394025.1 Acidobacteriota bacterium | reverse complement strand
GTCACGGCTCGGTAACTTACTGCTCCTACCGAGCCGTGACCGCGAGGGAGCAGTCTTTCGAGGGCCTGCTAGGCTTTGCCCCAACACTTGAAGTTGTCCAATTGGGCTGAATTCCTGCCCCACAAACACAACTCCAGGTCTAGGTGAATGTCAGTGTAGGTGGGGCGGTGAAAGTGGGGCAGGCGATTCCGCCTGCCAGCTCGCTTGCGAGCGAAGTCTTCATTCCAATTTCCAAGAACCTGTCATTTCGCCGATAGGTAAGGACGTCGTCTATCGGCGCCAACTACTATTTCGATACACCATTACCTGGACAAAACCAGTTGCCGGCGAAAAGTAACCTCACTGCCTTCGTTCACGTTAGTTAAAATGGTCTCCATATATATGAAACGCCGGAAATTTGTTCAAAGCCTAGTTGCTGTGACGCCTGCCGTCGCCGTGGCCCAGCAAGTCGCTCCACCTTCCACGCCCCCACCCGCAACTCCGCAACAGCCTGTAGAACCTCCCATTGGCGCAGCGGGACGCGGTGGTCGTGGCGCTGGTGCTGGCATGGAAGACACCACCAAATTGGAGATCACATCCGCCGATGCGGTGGGGCAAATGACGCCGCACTTTTTCAACTCTGATCAATATTCAGCACTGGAAAAGCTGAGTCAGATCCTGCTGCCGCCTCTCAAAGGAGCGCCAGGAGCACTGGACGCCCAAGCACCGCAATTTCTGGATTTCCTTTTGGGTGAATCCCCAGCGGACCGCCAGCAGTTGTATCGTCAGGGTTTGGATGCCCTGAATGCGCAAGCGAGGAAGAAATTCCAACAAGCATTCGCCAAGCTTGCCGACGACCAGGCTGCACAATTGCTTGAGCCTCTTCGTCAGCCTTGGACCTATGATCCGCCAGCCGATCCACTCACCAAATTCCTGCGTGCCGCAAAGCAAGACGTGCGCACGGCAACTGTGAATTCGCGCGAGTTCAACGTTGCTGGTGCTGCCGCAGGTGGCGGTGGTCGGCGCTTTGGTGGCACCGGACTGTATTGGAATTCGCTCGATTCGTAAGGTAAATCAATCATGGAAACCACTGAATATGACGTTCTTATTGTAGGCTCTGGCGCATCTGGCGGCATGGCTGCTTACACACTTACGAAGCGTGGATTGAAATGCCTGCTGCTGGACGCCGGGCCTTCTGTCGATTTCGCCAAGACCCGTGTTTTGAAACCGGTTTACGAACTGCCCTATCGCGGATTCGGTAAGCCTGGGCGCTTGGCGCACGTTTTGCAAGCCAACGAATTCAATGCCAATCAATGGGTGGATGAAACGCAGGTCCCCTATACGCACGACCCGAAAACCCCTTATAACTGGGTTCGCGTGCGTATGATCGGCGGCAAGTCGCTGTTCTGGGCGCGCATGTCTTTTCGCCTGAGCGATTACGAATTCAAGGCCAAAGATCATGACGGGTTCGGCGAAAATTGGCCCATCAATCATGCTGATTTAGCCCCGTTCTACGATCGTGTCGAACCGATTTTCCGCGTTTCCGGTCGTAAAGAAGGACTGCCGCAACTTCCCGATGGTAACTTCATTCCCGATGAATCCCCCGATAGCGAAGCCACCAAACGCTTTGCCGCCGCAGCTAAAAAGAAAGATATTCCGGTAACCAAGATCCGCCGCGCTTTGGGCAAAGGCCCATTCGCCAGTTCTTATAATCTACTGCTGCCAGATGCCCTGGCTACTGGTAATTTGACGATTGTGCCCAACGCCATTGCTCGTGAAATCAGCGTGGATAAAAACACTGGGCGGGTCACTGGGGTGCACTTTGTGGAACGCGGATCGCGTCGTGAAATGCATGCTAAGGCGAAGGCTGTGGTGGTTGGGGCATCGTGCCTGGAAAGCACACGGCTGTTGTTGAACTCGAAAATCGCCAATTCCAGTGGTGTTTTGGGACATTATTTGTGCGACCAGTTCTACATGTCGAATTCGGTGGTGGCCATTATCCCGGAAGCTCGCGATGGCAAAGGCACCCGTGGAATGGTGGGTGGCGGTGGTTATATTCCCCGCTTTCGCAATCTTAAAAAAGGCGAAAAGAATAACTTTTTGCGCGGCTATGCGTTGGATTTCAGCACAGGTGGATCACCCGATGCGAAGTACTTCGGATCATGGGGCGAGCAGTTGCAAAAAGATCTGGACAGCACTCGTGGCGCAGCGTTCGGATGCACTAGCATGGGCGAAGCGTTGCCGCGATTTGAGAACAAAGTGACCATCGATAAAAAGGTGGTCGATGCCTGGGGAATTCCCGTTTTAAACATTGACTGCCGCTACACCGACAACGAATTCAACATGGCCAAAGATGCGGTGGACACCATAGCCGAAGTCTGTCACGATGCCGGTTTTGAGGTGCTGAACAAGAATCCCAAATTCTATAACCCCGGCTACAGTATTCACGAAGTGGGTACCTGCCGCATGGGCGATGATCCAAAGAAAAGCGTATTGAATAAGTGGAACCAGAGTCACGACATTAAAAATCTATTCGTGGTAGATGGCAGCAGCTTTGTAACGGCTGGGTCACAGAATCCGACGATGACGATTTTGTCACTATCTATGCGGGCATCGGAGTATCTTGCTGATGAGGCGAAGAAGGGGAATGTATAAAGTCGGAGGTGTTTAAAGGTACCCTAAAGGCCAATGGAACAAATCAGTGCAAAGTGGCAACGCCTTGTACTGCTGCTCCTTCCATTGGCACTGTGCACTGTCGTCTACTGGCACGGCCTGAATTGCTGGTTCATTCAAGATGATTTTGCTTGGCTTGGTTTGAAGGATGAGTGGAAAACTTTTCCAGAGCTGCTCCGCACTCTGTTCCAACCGATGGCCCAGGGCACCATTCGACCCATCAGTGAACGTGCCTATTTCATGGTGTTTCGAGAACTTTTCGACCTCAACGCTTTCCCTTATCACCTGATTGTTTTTCTGACTCAGTTCGCCAATCTGATTCTGTTGAACACGATTGCAGCGCGATTAACCAATTCATCCATGGCAGGTTTTGTAGCTGCGACGCTGTGGTGCTTGAACAGTGTATTGGCGGGTCCAATGAGTTGGACATCGTCATACAACCAGATTTTGTGCAGTTTTGTGATCTTACTGGCATTCTATTTTTTTCATCAATATACCGTAACGGGATCGCGGAAGTATTATGTTTGGCAATGGATAATTTTCCTGGTGGGATTCGGCGTGCTTGAGGAAAATGTTGTGTATCCAGCCCTGGCCGTTGCCTATTCCATGCTGTTTGCGCGCAAATGTATTGTGTCGGCTTTGTGTATGTTTCCCGCCAGCATCCTCTACGCCATTGTCCACAATGCCTATTCGAAAGGCGCACATCAAGGAATTTACGCTGTTGAATTCGGGCCAAGGACAATCACCACGCTGTTTAAGTATTGGACCTACTCGGTGTGGCCATCGAAGCTGGATGCCTTTGTCGTTTATGATCCGCACGTTGCCACATTGATGATCGGGTCATTTTCATTGGCGATTCTTAGTTTCCTTGTACTGCGAAACTGGAAAGAACCTGCAGCGCTTTTCGGCATGGCTTGGTTCCTGATCGCGATTGGGCCTTACTTGCTTTTGCCCAACCGCATTTCTGCATACTATCCCGTTGTTCCAACCATCGGCCTTTCTCTACTCGCCGCCAGTGCCATGCAATGGGCCTGGGGTAAAAGCGTGGTTAACCGAGCAGTGACATTGGTGCTTGCCCTTTCCTTCGCCATTCCATCTTCGTATGCGGCTTGGGCCGAGTGTCGTGAAGCGCGGATTAGAAGTCAGATTGTCAAAAACCTGGTGATGTCCATAGATCGGTTAAGTGACAATCAGCGGACTAGGCACATCTTCCTGCAAGGCATTGACGATGAGTTGTTTCGGCAGGCCATTCATAATTCGCCATTCCGGTTGTTAGGATTGCAACACGTTTACATTGCTCCCAGCGACGCGCAAAAGTTGACGCCATGGAATGAAGTCAAGGATTATTCAGCATTTTCCCCACCTGAATCAGTTGTACTTCAGCATCTGGAAAACGGCAGTGGCATTGTGTTGCGGTTTGAAAATCCGCAGATAACCAATGTGACCTCATCCTATCGCGCTGTTCTTCGACAAAGAATAAAGGACAACGGTTTGCCCCAGCGCATCGACCCAGGCGATCAGCTTTACCAGGATTATTTAAAGGATGGCTGGCATCAAATTGAAGATCAGCATCGCTGGATGTCGCAACAGGCTTCGTTTACAATCAGCGGAAAGCATGGGGCAGGACAAGCGCTTCACATTGATGCAATGTGCGCGACTGAACAACAAGTGGACGCGCCGTTTTTGATGACAGCAACAATCAGCGGCAAAACGATTGGGCAGCCGATTCGAATTGACCGATGCGATTCCGAAGTCGATTTAAGTTTCCCTCTACCGAGCCCAAGTGAACAAATAGAAGTTACCCTTTCCTTAAACAAGGCGTCGAAATTCCCACCCGATACCCGTGCTCTGGGCTTGGTCATCCGACGGATTGAGATACGTTAGTTGGTTGGGTGTACGAATAGAGGCTGGAGTGCTTTCAATCGAACTAGTAAGTAATACTTACTAGTTGCCTCGCCGGACAGAAACCATCCTATTCTTTTGAAGTAGGGATGCCCAATGTCATGTAGTATGTCGGAAATCGGAATGAAAACTTCGCTCGCAAGCGAGCGGGCAGGCGATGCCGCCTGCCAAGTCCGCTAGCGGACTTTTTTCGCACCCTTTGACTGCTTGGAAAACTTTTAAAAGTGGAAAAACTATATGACATTGGGCAGGGTTGAAAGCCACATCTCACCCACTAACTTCGGAAGTTATGTTCAAAGAGAGTGAACCTTTAAACTAGCGCCCGGCTTCAGCCAGCGCTTTGACGTGCGTCAAAACGCGCACATGGATGCGATGCACAATTTCGTCTGACCACAATCGCCAATACTGGGCGGGCCACAGGCCATGCTGATACCAACTGGTTCCTTCTACTAAAGTTCGACCTCCGCTGAGTGCAGTTAGCTTGAATTGGCCTTGTTTCGACTGAAAGTATCCCTCCAAATGCTTAGGGTAAATATCCCCATATAGTCCTAATTCGCGCATTGGTGGTGGACTCTTGGTTACTTGGAATCGCAACAAACGCGGTTCGTCCCAAACCTCTACCGTTTCTACCACCGGACCTGTCGACAAATCGCAATAGCGAAGGGCTCCGGGACCGCTACCCACAATTCGAGTACGTTTGGGATAGGCCAGCCCGGTGTTGAAGAACCATTCGGTCGGCTCGGCGATATCTGAAAAAGAGACCACGTGCTTCCAAACCTGATCGGGTGTGGCGGCGATTTCGATAGATGTCTTTACTTCGTAAACCGGTGGCTCTGCGATGGTGTCGAACCCCATGGTTCCCAGCGGCAGAATCATCATCATAAATCGGGCGCTTTTCGGAGCAGAATAACGCTGGTGCCAAAACATTCCCATTCCGCCGAACATGCCCAGGGGAATGGCCAACGGCCAACTCATGAAGATGCAAATCAATCCTTCCATTCCCGTGGCCAATAAAAGGAAAGTGGAGATAACGGCTCCCAATCCCCCGGCCCACATGCACTCTCGGGCAGTTTTGGCTTCCATAATCCAGGACGCGATCGCACCTGCAATGATGGGCAGCAAAAGGAAAAGAGTCAATCCGTAGACACCGCTTTTGAGCAGATACCAGCAGGTAGCCAACGGTGGTACAGCCAAAATTGCCCCGATTAGCAGGCGTTGCGGGACCGAAAAGGATTTACGAGTTGTTTTTGTCATACATTTGAACGAGTTCAAAAACAGTATGAGGCGGACGAGCCGATCTTGTCAAGGAATATTATGAACACGTTCAAGTTCTGAGGCTAGCGGCTAAGCGCTACTCTTTGCCGTTACCTTAGGTTTTGCCATACGCTTGTGCCGGGCACCTTTGGGAGCCCTGTACTTATTCTGCTTCGCTGGTTTGATTGTCTTCCGCTTGATCCGCTTTGCATGATTTTCCGAACCCACCGGGCGGGTGACGGTTTTGGCAAGCGTGGGAACGGTCAAGCTGAGGCACAACAGGAAACTGAGGAGATATCGCATATCGGTGCTCCTTATATTATCGGCGGATTCGTCAGGCAAGTGTAGAGCGAAGCGAATTCGGGTTAGAATCGTAGGGTCTTTAGAAGGAGAACAATGAATCGCTTAACTATTCCCATATTCGCAATTGCCCTCTCGGGCATGCTGTCCGCACAGGACAACCCACTCAGCACAGAAGCCAAACTGGCTTTCAACGGCATCAAGAACAACTTGACCAAGATGGCCGAAAAGATGTCTGAAGAAAATTATGCCTTCAAGGCCACCCCGGATGTTCGTACATTCGGTGGCCTGGTGGGTCATGTTGCGGATTCCGCACTGCGCACTTGCTCCACCGTTTCTGGGGCTGCCAAAACTGGTCAGGCCGAAAAAACCATGACCAAAAAAGCTGAATTGGTGGCTGCTTTGAAAGAAGCATTTGCCGCTTGTGACGTTGCTTTTGAAACCTTCACCGACGCCAACGCCACAGAAATGATCACATCGCCTCGCGGTAAGCGTTCGAAGCTGGGCATGTTGGTTGGAAACACCACTCACTTGAACGAGGAATACGGTTATATGGCTGTGTACATGCGTTTGAAGGGTGTGGTTCCTCCGTCCAGCGAAGGGCGCTAAAACGCAGGCTGTAGAAATAAAAAAACTGACGCCGACCTTCTAATGTTTTTGGGGAACTTTTTAGAGGAGATTGGTCGGCGTCAGGTTGGCAGACACTACCGTACTGATACTAACTAGCGGCTGCTGCCATGGTAAGAACTTTTTGTTTGCCTTGCTTTTGAGAGTTGCGCATAACGTCCACGATTCTTGCTCCCGTCAACCCACACGCGCACGGTTCCTGCAACAGCGTTCCGCTGAGTCCTGAAACCAGGCGGAATACTGGTTGGTAGGGATTCCCCAGGAGGCTCACCAGCAGCTCTTCCCGATTCCCTTGCTCAAAATGGGCGGCCTTCGGATTGATGTGCAAGCCCTGATGCGCTTCGCATTCCCAAGCCAGCAGTTCGCCTCCAAATCCATAAAATTGTTCATGAACTGGCACTTTGAAGACGTTCCAGAATAGATCCAGATCCTCTTCGGAAAGTGGTCCTTCAATCAACCCGGCAAAGGCCACCACGGAGTGCGTTAGCGGGGGAATCCAAATGTGGCCTGATTCAATACTCCGTGCCAATGCTCGAAGGGTATCGAGCGGAGCGGCAATGGATTCGGGCTTGAAGCGGGCCAGGTATGGGTTGCGATAGTCCTCAATGCGCTGGTAGTTAAGGCTGATGCGGAACCCTTCGGCAAGCAATGCCGTGCGTGGTTTGGCTTGCGATGGATGGGTGAAACGCCTTTTCCGCAAGCGGGGCGGCTTCTTGTTTTCAAAGCGGCTACCGTATTTGAGGAAGTCCACCAACTCCACACGGGGAACGCGGGAAAGCCAGGCGGATGATTCCATGAATTTCAATTGATCCAGTAGGATTCCCGAGCTTTTGTAATGCCGCGTATGTTCCACGGCAGTGCCAAAGGAAACCTGGATTCGTTTGCGCAGAGCGCGCTCCTCGGCAAGCTCGCGGGGTGCCGCGGCGTGAATCCCTTGACTCATCATTGTAGTGGCCACAATTAATAGTCTGAGAAAGGGGGAACAGTTCTCTCTAAGATGTTTCCGTATAACGAAACGCATGCGGCGGTGTTGCAACAATTTTCGCAAAGCCGAACGGGGACACGCTCGTCTAGCCACTCGCTCATTATATTGTCCGGCTTGGGGAACAATTCGGTTGCTTGGGCCAGACCAGCATGTCCCCAATCGGCTTTGCGTTATTCGGCTATCGTTCGGCTTTGCGTTATCCGCTTATCGCAATGTACCTTGGAAAGCGGCCTTCAACTCTCTCCCTGCTGAGTACGTGAAGCCCGTAGCCTTGCGCCTTTCCGCTACCGCCAGCATGCCTGTGCGCTGCACTTCTTCGGAACTGCATGCCGACACGGTATTACTCGCATCCCGACTGTAGCCGCTCTGCTTTAGCGCCCTTGATAAAAGATTCCAATCCCGATCAAATTCTGGGGCCGACCTACGATCCAATGCATCTTGCCCCAAATCAAAGTTCACCGCCAAAATCAGATAGCGGGTCAGCAGGGGTAGATCAGTGTCAGGGATGGCATCCGTTTCGTTCAGTTTCGACGCCCATCCGCGGTTCAACTGCAACACCTTTTCTGGCGATAGTAGGCCGCGCTTTTCCAAGTCCTGCGCCAGATTAGCAGGCCAGAAAAAAGTAGTGGCGCGACGTACCGATTCCGCAGGCACTAAGCCGCGTTCCACTGCGAATCCAATCATCCCCTTGAATTCCTCACGACGATCCTGCCAGCATTGTTTGGTTCCAAAATAAGAAGTTTGCTCAAGGCGCGTGGGCACCCGGCGGAACTCAGGTTCCGGTTTTTCACCCAACAGTTCCGCTAAGGGCAGTGCCTGCGCAGTGGCTTCTTTGTCCAAATTAATATTGAAGGATAATTTGTCAGCGGCAAAGGCCAGTGCAGGCACCAGGAAGTTCATTTCAAGCAGATAGGCTTTTACTCCAAAGGCCAACAAACCTTGGCGGAACGATGGGTTCAAGCAGCCGGCAACTGTGGTGCGGGCACCGGTGCTCTTGGATCGGGACCCAGCCATTTGCGGAACAAAGAATACGGCTAGAGGCAATTTACGGTCATTGGCGAAGTGCACAAAATCGCTGGTCAGGCTCACCGGGGAAGAGATGAATGAATCGCCGAAAGCTAACATGCGTGGTCGCCGTTTGAACTTTTCCGCAGCGAACATATAGGACAACGCGTGGCCTACAAAGTCAGAACAATTCGATGCCAGCAAATTGAATCTTGTATGCCGCTCATCTTTTAAGAATTCAACTAAAGACAGCTCCTGTTCGGTTTCCGTGGGTGTGATGAAAACATAACTATCCCGTTCATGCTGCACACCAAGCACGCCGCGCCATCGGCCATCGCGTACCAACACGCCCGATACTGGATCGCGTAATGCAATAGGAGCAGTTGGTTCAGACTTCTTGCCTGGTGCCAGTAACTTAAATAGAAATTCAAACTGCCCTACATACTTCAGTGCTTTGATCATGGTCATATGATCCAGCTCTTTGCGATGACGCTCATACTCATCGGCATCCATGGGGGGAATTGCTTCCTTCCAATGACTGCGCCAATATTGCATTTGCATCTCGCGAAGCACAGGCCCGGTGGTCAGCAAGGGAACTTTATCTGGATCGTCAGTACCTAAGAAATGATCACGCAAGGGAAGCACCATGAATTCAATGGGGCTGCCCCAGGCCAAGTTGGTATAGCGAGTAACCACGACCCCTGGATGCTCTCCCGCAGTGCAGGCTCGAACGGAAATCAGGCCATCGGCACAGACTTGTGTAAGTACCAAGGCAGCATGACCGGTTTGCGTTCGACGCGTATCCATGCCTCTACTTTCGTAAACAATCACCCCAGTTGCGGCGTGGGCAACTGGGGTGAAAATCAGCAGGGAACCAGTGAAAAGCAGGGTAGTTTGAAGTAAAGACTTTGAGGTCATCAAGTACACCTGAATTGCAATTTCGGTGCCACAATTTTCTTATGAGGTTTTGTTGAGCTTTATTATTCCGGCAAGGTTACTGAATGGATGAGGCTTAATCCTGAAACAGGTGCCCTTGTGAAGCCGAGTAATTGGCCAGCCACTCCAGTAAAAAGCACCAGCCAATGGTGCAAAAATTTCCTGCGCTGTTTAAAAAGCAAACGGATTCCCCATTTCACTCCATTCCGCGCTATACTGAGGTCAGTTGTAATTGGAAGTTTAATCCGCACCCCTCCTGTTTCTGTAGTTTGGCTCGCTGGTTCTCCTTCCCCCAAAAATTTAATGAATACCTTTTCAGAACTCTCGTTGTCCCCTATTTTGGCGGCCAACTTAAAGAAGCACGGGTTTGTCACACCGACTCCAGTGCAAGCACAATCCATTCCTCCAGCGCTAGCCGGCAACGATGTTGTCGCAACGGCGCAAACAGGCACGGGCAAGACGCTCGCGTTCCTGCTACCGCTCGTTCAAGCGCTTTCTTCGGGACCCGTTCCCATTGCTGTGAGTGCCGTAATTTTGAGCCCCACTCGGGAACTGGCCATCCAGATTAGCGAAGTTTTCGCCAAGCTGGCCCACGGCACAGGCATCAAAGCCGCTGTCGTTGTTGGAGGCATGAGCGAAAACGTTCAGCTCCAGGCGATTCGCAAAGGTGCGCAGGTTCTTATCGCCACCCCCGGCCGTCTTCAGGATTTTCTGAAGCGTCGCTTAGTGAAGCTTTCCGCAGTTAACTATCTGGTCCTTGATGAAGCAGATCGCATGCTCGATATGGGTTTCCTTCCGACAATTCAATTTGTCATGGAACTGATTCCTGAAAATCGGCAGACGCTTTTCTTCTCAGCAACCATTGAATCGTCAGTTGCTCACCTTATTAATGAGTATCTGCATAAGCCAGTGCGCATCGCCATCGGTTCCACCACCAAGCCTGCAGAAAATATTGACCTGCATGTTTACGAAGTGGACCAAGACCGTAAGCTTAGCCTTTTGAACCACTTGCTGGAACAAGAGCAGGGTTCGTTCCTGGTATTTGCACGCACCAAGCATGGCGCTGACAAGTTATCGAAAAAACTTTCTGTCGGCGGGTTCAAGTCCACCAGCATCCATGGTGATCGTACTCAAAGCCAACGTAATCAGGCGCTTAAAGGATTCCAACAGGGTTCCTACCGCGTTCTGGTAGCCACTGACGTTGCCGCTCGCGGCATCCACGTTGATGGTATTGCCCACGTTGTGAACTACGATCTGCCTCAGGTGCCTGAAGATTTCATCCATCGTGTGGGTCGTACCGGTCGCGCCGGAGCCCGCGGTATGGCTTCCACTTTCGGAACTCGCAACGAACGTGGCGATATTCGCAACATTGAACGGACACTGAAAATCACCTTGATCCGTCAGGAAGTGGGCATCGTTCTGGAACGCGAAGTGAAGGGTGTAGGTGGTGCCGTAATTGAAATGGCAAAGCCTGCTTTCTACGCCAACGCTCCCAAGGGCGGCAGCAACTTCAATCGCTTCAAGGCTCGTAAGCAACAACGCGCATCCGGCACACGATAGTATCGGTTCAGCAGTTTAAGTAATGGTCGAAAGAAAGGTGCGGAGCAATCCGCACCTTTTTTATTGGTGTGCCGAGCATGTTCGACAGCTCGAAGGTGAAAGTCCTTTTGACAACCTGATGGAGGTGAAGTCATAGCGAAGCGCAAAGGCGTCATCGTGAGGTGGGGTCTGAAAGAAGCGTGGAGCAAACGTACGAGCCGATGAACAAGAACCGGATATGAGGCATACGGTG
>JANMWO010000286.1:0-3323 GCA_031394025.1 Acidobacteriota bacterium | reverse complement strand
ACGCCCCGTGCAAACCAAATAGACGGGAACACCGGCATGAACGCCTGGCTGCGAACCGGGCAGTGTTACGACATGAAAGGTCAACGGGCCAAGGCATTGAGCGCATATCGTCAAGCTGTGAATGGTGCCCCCGATTCCGATGGCGGGAAGGAAGCGAAGCGCTACCTGGCATCCCCGTATAGACGTCAGGTGGACCGGTAGTTAGAGGAGCGTTCTCTAGTTTTCCCGCAATTGTTTTATCAGCGTCCATCCGCAGCCAAGATAAATGGCCGCTGATGGACGCCGATGCACGCTGATAACAACAATTTAGGCATGGGCGCCACAGGTTATCTCAACGAAGGTTGGCGATTCTACTAAGTAGGATTGGGCTGAATGCCTGCCCCACCACACGCAACTCCAGGCCTAGTGAAAGTGGGGGTAGGCGATTCGCCCAATGTCAGATAGTTTTCCCAATTTCAGAAGTTTCCCAGGCACTCGAAGGTTTGAAGAAAGTCCGCTAGCGGACTTGGCAGGCGGAATCGCCTGCCCCACAAACACAGCTCCGGTTGTTCGAGAAGTTTCATTCCAATTTCCAAAAAACTATATGACATTGGGCGATTCTGCCAGCCTGAATCATTGACTAGAATTCATGCCGGGTTATGACACAAGTTGCATTCGTTGGACGCCTTATGTTCGTCGTGACATGCCATGCAGGAGTTCATGTCGATGGGCTTTTCCTTGGTCATCACTTCGCGTTCGGCAACTGGGCCATGGCACTTGGCACAGTCGGTGACCTTCAAATGGACTTTATGCGAAAAAAATACGAACTCCGGTAATTTGTAGATTCGCACCCACGGCACTGGTTCTTTCTTCTTTGCGTAATCGGCGAGTTTTAGGATGTGCGGGCTATCGGTTTTGACGCTTGCATGGCAGGTCATACATTTGGTTTCTGCGGGAAACGTTGCCACTTCGCCTGTGCCGGGCATGGTGTGGCATTCGGTGCACTTCAACCCCATTTTCAAATGCGTTTTATGGCTGTAGGGCAAAGGCTGTTCCGCCAGACAGAGTAAGGAAGCTGTTAAGAAAAGGAAAATAGTTAGGCAAAGCAAACGCAACGTTGGAATCTCCCGACGTGGTGGACAGCAAATTCGCCACGTGATTCCAATGTACTGCTTCCCAGTCATTGAATACAACAGCATCCGCTCCCCTGCGGTCACGGCTCGGTATCGGATTCACCATACAAGCAAATGGGGCAGGGAAGACAAGTTTCACTAAGGAATCCAGTCCACCCCGCCCCATTCAGCTTTCGTGCTACGGCAATCAGGAGATCAAATTTCGTTTCAGTTCTATTTAGTTATAACGTTGTTTTCCCAGTGATCCAATGCGCAGAACTCTGCGGTGTGGCTGGTAAAAGACCCTAGGTTTTCAGAAACGCAAAATACACTGCGCCTACAATCAACACAAAGCTCACGGCATAGTTCCAGCGCAGGGGTTCCCCCAAATAGAAATAGGCAAAAACCAGGAACACCCCCAGCGTAATGGCTTCCTGCATGATCTTCAACTGATACCCGGTGAAGGTGCCATAGCCCAGGCGATTTGCAGGCACTTGCAGGCAATATTCAAAAAACGCGATCAGCCAACTGGCCATGATCGCCAGCAGCAATGGTTTATCCCGATACTTCAAATGTCCGTACCAGGCGAAGGTCATAAATATATTGGAAGCAATCAACAGAAGTACCGTAGTCCACATCTTTTCATTAGAGCGTATATGCTGGGTGCTGGACATTCTATGAATCGTCGAAAATTTCTTGCTAGTTTTGGTGCCGGGCTTAGCGCCACTTCGTTGACTGCCGCCACCCGACCTAACGTTCTGTTTATCGCAGTGGACGATTTGAACGATTGGATCGGCTGCCTGGGCGGACACCCTCAATCGAAGACTCCGAATTATGATCGCCTGGCGGCCCGTGGTGTGCTTTTCACCAACGCTCATTGTGCCGCCCCGTTGTGTAACCCGTCGCGTGCGGCCTTGATGACTGGCATTGCCCCGGCAACTTCCGGTGTCTACGAAAACAATCAGCCGTGGAGGAAATCGCCCGTTCTGGAAAAGGCAGTTACCATTCCACAGCACTTTCGAGCGCACGGTTACAAGGCGATTGGTAGCGGTAAGATTTATCACGACGCCTTTCCTGATCCGCAAAGTTGGGATGAATTTTTCCCTTCGCTGCATAAACAAAAGCCCTCTGATCCCAAGCCGTCCAAGACACCAGTCAACGGCTTTCCCAATATGGCGCAGTTCGATTGGGGTCCCCTTGATGCGGGCGTAGAGGATGCGGCTATGGGCGATTCCCATGTGGTGGATTGGGTGACCGGACAACTCGCCAAACGTCATGAAAAGCCCCTGTTTTTGGCCTGCGGGCTGTACCGGCCGCATCTTCCGTGGTACGTGCCAAAGAAATATTTCGACATGCACCCGTTGGAGAAAATCGAACTCCCTAGCGTGAAGGCGGACGACCTTGACGATGTGCCTCCAATGGGTATCGCCATGGCCAAACCCAATGGCGATCACAAAATGATTCTGGAACATAACCAATGGAAGCAGGCTGTTCAGGGATATTTGGCGTCGATTAGTTTTTCCGATGCCATGCTTGGACGGGTGATGGACGCTTTCGACAAAAGCCCATATGCTAAAGATACGATCGTGATGCTGTGGAGCGATCATGGTTGGCACCTGGGTGAAAAATTACATTGGCGAAAGTTCAGTCTCTGGGAAGAGGCCACCCATAACGTGTTTATGGTGATGGCCCCAGGTGTGACTCGTCCCGGTGGCAGTTGTCCTCGAACGGTGAACCTGCTTGATATTTACCCCACTCTGATTGACCTTTGCAATCTGAAACCAATGAAGGGGCTGGAAGGGAAGAGCATGATTTCTCTGCTTAAAAATCCCAGCGCGCCCTGGTCCCGTCCTGCAGTCACCACCTTTCGCCAAGGCAACCATTCTGTGCGCAGTGAGCGTTGGCGCTACATCCGCTACAACGATGGCACAGAGGAGCTTTATGATCACAATAATGACCCCATGGAATGGACGAACCTGGCGTTAAAACCAGAATCGGTGGCAGTGAAGAAGGAACTTGCCAAATGGCTTCCGAAAGTGAACGCTGCTCCAACGGTGTCAGCGAAAGGTGGCGGGGAAGAGAATTAATGTCGACTCTGAAGCTGGTGGGATAGGCATTGTTGTTATCAGCGTCCATCGGCGTCCATCAGGTGCGCCAGGCAAAGCCTGGCTGATCTAGTGAGATGAAAGGAGCTCACCATGTAAATTGCCTATTCAACATGTAGCCAATCGA
>JANMWO010000188.1:0-10972 GCA_031394025.1 Acidobacteriota bacterium | reverse complement strand
AAGGTTCGCTATATCGGATTCACTGGCCACAAAGATCCCAGCATTCACCTCAGCATGTTGGCCAAGTATAAAAAGTGGGATGCCTCGCAGATGCCCATTAACGTTGGCGATGCTGTGTATAGAAGCTTCCAGCACAAAGTTGTTCCTGTTTGCCTGAAGCAGGAAGTTGGTGTGATTGGCATGAAGGGGTTAGGCGGCGGTTATCCCAAAGGATTGTTTCCTGAAGTGATGGATGTTACCCCTGCGGAGTGTTACCGTTACTGCCTGAGCCTGCCCATTGCCACGCAAGTGATGGGTATTCTTTCCATGCAACAGTTGTTGCAGAACCTTGCCGTGGCCCGCAATTTCAAGCCTATGAACAAGAAGGAACAGGCTGCGTTTGTGGGGCGAGTCAGCGAACGGTGCAGCGATGGTAGACACGAAACGTTCAAATCGACGCAGATGCACGATGGTCCACACCATCGCAAGCAGCATGGTTTTGCGGCAGCTTAATCGAAAATTACGGTCTTGCTGGAATAGTGCAGAATGCGATGATCCAGGTGCCATTGAACGGCTCGCGACAACACGCGACATTCCAGGTCGCGCCCCTTTAGCACTAAGTCTGGAATTTGGTCGCGATGCGATACTTGAGCCACGTCCTGCTCAATAATAGGACCTTCATCTAGCACTTCAGTCACATAGTGGCTGGTTGCCCCAATCAATTTTACACCTCGCTGATGAGCCGCATGATACGGTTTGGCACCGCTGAACGCCGGCAGAAAGGAATGGTGCACATTGATGATGTGCTGCGGGTAATGGGCGACGAAGTCAGACGAAAGCACTTGCATGTAGCGCGCCAGCACAATCAGTTCCACCTGTTGTGCCTGCAATAATTCTAACTGCGCTTTCTCCATGGCCGCTTTATCCGCATTCACTGGCAAATAATGAAACGGGATGCCATAAAATCTGGCTAACGGTTCGGCGTCGTGATGGTTACTGAGGATGAATGGAACGTGGCAGGGAAGGTCGCCGATCTGGTAGCGGTAGAGTAAGTCCACTAGGCAATGCTGGTATTGGGAAACCAGGATGGCGACAAGCGGCCGGTGTTCAGAATAGGAAATTTGCCAATCAAATTGGAAGCGTTGCACGATGGGTGCAAAGCCGCTGCGGAACTGCAGGGTCTAGATCAAAGTCGGTTAAATCCCATTCCACGCGCATGAAAAACAGCTTCAATTCGTGATCCTGATGTTGATCGGCGTGAAGAATATTGGCCCCATGCTCAAAGAGGAAGGCCGATACTGCGGCGACAATTCCTTTTTGATCAGGGCTATGAATTAAGAGTGTAGCGGAGTTTGACACATGCAGCCCGGGCCTTTATTTGTTACCAAGATTCAGAACAAGAATGCCTGCCAGAATCATGCCCAGGCCCATGAATTTGCCCTTGGTTAGCGGTTCGTTGAAAAAGATGCGAGACCACAGCAGTGTCCAAACGTATCCAAGAGAAACCATGGGATACAGCACTGTTAATTCGCCATTACGAATTCCCGCAGTGTAAACCAGGAATGAAGAAAGGTAAGTTGCCACGCCCGCAAACAAGCGCCAGTTCGTAAGCAGCGACTTGAAATTTCGTTCCAGACGGTCAGCCCCGCCTTTCAGGAAAGTCGCCCCGAAAGATCCAATAAAGGATGCAGCAAGCACCAGAGCAATGGAGCTGTTGGGTGTACTCACTTCTTTTGACTCAAACCCAGCACGCAGACTCCGCCGACAATCATCAGCAGGCCGGTGGCTTTGAAGATATTTACAGATTCGTGAAAAAAGATCAAGGAAAGCATAGCCACCCAAACATAAGTGAGGGCGATTACCGGGTACAGCATGGAAAGTTCGCCGTAGCGCAAAGCCAGAACCAGTAGAACTGTACTTCCACCGTACAAGCACAGGCCCATCATCAACTGCCAATTGGTAAGCCCTATGAGGATCAATTCAAACAGCCCAGCATGCTGCGGCAGCAGTTTTAGACCGCTCTTAATCAGGATTTGTGCAGTGGCACCCAAAAGAGTGCAGCCAAAAACCATGGTTAGCGACTTTCTAAGGTTTTTTTTGGATTCCACTATGACGGGGGCCTCAACGGTGGCCGTGTTCAAATTCGTTTTCTCCGCGCATTTCACTATAGTACCGTATCGCCCTTTTTCGATGAAATCTTTACCCATCATTGCTTCTTCTTGGTGGTTGGAGGGGTGCGCCCCGGAATCTGGAAAACTCCGCTCGCTGCAGGCTCTTTCTCCGCTGCGTCAGGCTCCACCGGTGGGGCCAGATTGCGTTCCGCAACTTTGCATTCCCCGGCCTCAATGTGAAAGGTCACCGTAGCTTCCCACTTACCTGCGGCTCTGTGTTCCAAACGGTAAATCTTTGTCTTGGCAACCGCAACCAGACGCCAATCGGCATTGCTGGTTGCGGCCACTTTTTTGAATTCAGGCTTCTTTTGCGTGACTTGTTTCAGCTCCCAGGAATCACCGGCAGTGCGCGTTTCATAGAACGCCCAACGCCCCCCGGAATCACCGGATTGGATACGATCCAGAAGCATCACGCCATCGTTCTTATTCTCGAAGTGGAATTTATCCACAGTGCCAGAGCGGCTTTCATTAAAGATAGGAATATTACGCCAACTTTTACCGCCATCGCGGGTCACCAAAAAGAACGGATCTTTAGGGAACGATTGCACCAGTTGACCATTGATCCAGCCGTTTTCAAAATCAAGAAACTGCATGGCGTCCAGCGTTGCCGTTTTAATGCGGTTAATGGGTTCCTTCCAGGTCTTGCCGCCGTCTTCGCTGGTTAGCAAAAGGGAAGATAGCGTGACGTCGGAAGTGTGCAGGTTGCCAGCCAAAATAAGACGGCTGCCAATGGATTCAAGCGAAGAAAGTTCCAGATAAATCTTGCAGGGTTCTTCCGTGGAACAGCTCATGCCAAAACTTTGAATATCATCTTCGGTGCAGTTGCCGGTGATCTTTACAGGCTCAGCGATTTGAGCCCATGCCGTGAGTATGGTCAAACTGGCCAGGATTGGGCTGCGCATCATTCTCCCTTGATTATGCACCATGCTAGACTTGCTCCATTCCATGCTGGGTTGGTTTAAGAAGAAGTTTACGAATCCCGTGCCCGGTCCACTTGCTGGTGCGCCCGCCGTTCGTCGACAGAAGACCTATCAGAGCCAGAGCGGCTTTGTGTACCAATACTATTTTGCAGGATCACGATACACAGAGAGCGAGTTGGGTCCGGGATTCGAATTCATCTTCCCAGTGAGTGCGGATCGCAAGACGGAATTTTTGGTGAGCGTGCTCATTGGGGATGTCGGAATATCGGCCTGGGAGCGTCAACATGGGCGTGAGCTCTTGAGCAAGGAACGCTATGCAGTGGCGAAGATGGCGCTATTCGCCGCATTTGACCAGCGCGAGTCACCGGACGCAATGCGACTACCCGTGTTGACGGATGGAGCGGATATCGTGCGGTTCCTGGAACAGTTGGGCAGGGACTAGTTAACTACCCAGCGGGACAAGCCTTCAAACTGGTTGATCCGCACTTCCCGGTCCTGGAAAATAGCGCGAATCTCCAACTTGCCGCCGAGCGCTTCGATGTATTCGGCCAGGGTGCTGATACATATATCGGAACGGTGCTCGATTTTGGAAACCTCGCTCTGGTGGACGCCCAGCGCCTTGCCCAGTTGTAGTTGCGTCAGCTCGTTGGCTTTGCGAATCTCTTCAAGCGGCATAGCGGCCAAGCTCTCCTCGAAACGCTTCTCGATCCGCTGTTGCCGGGCGGGCGGCATGGCTTCCATCAATTGACGAAAGTTACGTGTTGGCATTTCTAGGACATTGGCCACAAAATTCAGTATATATGGAATCGGTGGAATAGATTAGTTAGTACAGTGGTTCCATTCCTGTATGCTGTAGAAAAGCCATCATGAGCCAAATCTGGAAAAATGACACCGAGCTGTTCGCCATCGCCAGGCGTGAATTATTTCCCGCAGTTGTTGGCGATTGCATGGACAAGCTGATGCTGCTGCGCCAGTTTCTGCCTCCTCAAATACAGCCTCTGGCCCGCGATATGGTGGTCATCGGACGGGCCATGACCGTGCTTTCAACCGACTTGATTGAGGCCACTCCGCCTGCGCGTCCCTTTGGATTGATGCTGGAAGCGCTGGACGATTTGAAGTCCGGTGAAGTCTACATCACCACCGGCGGTTCCCCAAGCTATGCACTTTGGGGCGAGTTGATGAGTATTCGGGCAATGCGCTGCGGTGCCGCCGGAGCAGTGCTGGACGGCTATTCGCGAGATACGCAAGGCATTTTAGACTTGAAATTTCCGACATTTTCGTACGGCTCCTACGCCCAAGACCAGGGGCCGCGCGGCCACGTGGTGGATTTCCGCATACCGATTCAGACCGGCGGAGTTTTGATCTCACCAGGGGACATTATCTTTGGTGACGTGGATGGAGTTTGCGTTGTCCCTCGTGAAGCGGAAGCAGAAGTCTTCAACGCGGCAATAGAAAAGGCTCGTGGGGAAAAGACCGTAAGAAAGGCGCTTGAAGACGGCATGACCGCACGCGACGCCTTCGAGAAATTCGGTATTTTATAACGCAGTATTGGCGCGAAGAAAAGCGTCATAGTCATTGTCTTCCAGCGTTCCTGCCGCCAAACCAAGAACCGCTTGGACTGCATCTTCCTCTGTGGCAGAAAAGCGGAAACCATTTAGTTCCAGGAAGAGGATTCCAATAACGAACCCTGTGCGCTTGTTGCCATCCACAAATGGGTGGTTCTGAACTATGCCTGCCGTGTAAATGGCAGCCATCCGAATGATATCGACGTTTTCAGAATACGCAAAATGTTGCTGTGGTCGGGCCAAAGCAGATTTCAGCAACGTCTCATCACGCAGACCAGAAGCCCCGCCGTGCAGTGCTAGCAATCGCTCGTGCAATGTGAGCACTAACTGCTCTTCAACCCAGATCGGTTCGGTCATTTGGCTAAAATGTGAAGGGCGTTCCGATAGCGGCTAATGATATCTTCAGCCTTTGCCATTTTCTGTTCAAAGGTAGGGTCGTAGGGGGTAAGGCGGTATGTCCCATCGGCTGCTTCAATCAGGAATAACGGCGCTCCCTCTGCCGAATGCAGACGGTTGATGACTTCCTTAGGCAGCACCACCCCAAGGGAGTTGCCTACTTTGCGCACTTTGAGTTCTATCATGGCAATGTTATTACTACTGTAATAACATTCTAGAGAAAGCACAAGGTCCCATCAATTATGCTCTGCCGGAGTTCCTGGCTTTCTCTTGAATTCATCGGGAAACTCTGCTGCCTTGCCTCGCTCAGGACTGCGCAACCCCTGTTGCCCGCCACGGTCCCGTTGCAATGGAATATTCATTCCGTTGGTCTCTTCCAAAATATCAAACAGGCGTTTCCGCAATTGAACCACAATCGGCTTATGCTTTTCGCTGAAAATCAGGTTGCGCGATTCCAGTGGATCTTCTTCCAAATCGTATAACTCGTCAATGTCCCAAATCCCCTGATAGCGGATGAACTTATACTTGTCGCCACGCAAGGCATGCATGGTCGGAGTCTGCGGAAAGTTACGCTCCCAGTAATATTCATACAACAGTTCATTGCGCCACTGGGCCTTTTCCCCTTTAACCAACGGCAGCCAGCTTTTGCCGTCTAATCCGCCGGGGATCTCAGCGCCTGCGGCTTCCAAAACTGTTGGCATAATATCCAGCCCGGCAACCACTTCTTTCACTTTGCGGCCACCTTGAAACATTGCCGGGCAGCGAGCCAGCAGTGGAACGCGCATGGATTCCTCATAGGCCGTACGCTTGTCAATCAAGCCGTGCTCACCAAAGGCGAAGCCATTGTCGCCCATATAAATCACCAGAGTGGAATCCAATTCACCGCGCTTACGAAGTTCCTCTAAAACTCGACCCACACTTTCATCTACGGCCATCAATGTTTCTGCATAGCGTTTATAGTAATCGGCAATGTCCAAAGTAGAGTGATACGGATAATCGACTCCGTGCCAGGAGTTACGCTGATTCTTCACCCACATGGGTCGATTGCGGGCCATGTCCCCATCCATCGCCATGGTTGGTGGATAGGTGAACTTGGCATCTTTATAGCGCCCTTTGTGTCGTGGTGCGGGTTCGAACTCGGCGTGCACTGCTTTGTGTGAAAGGTAGATAAAGTAGGGTTGATCCTTGGGCAGAGTGCGCATCCAGTCCAGTGCATAGTCCGTCAGTTCGTCGGTGATGTATCCCTTCTGCGGAACCTTCTTGCCGTTGACGTTTAAACCATTCGGATTCGGCAAATAGGTTCCTTGCCCCAAAAAACTAACCCATTGGTCAAAGCCCGGTTTCGGCGCATCGGTTTCGGCACCCATATGCCATTTACCAAAGAATCCGGTCTTGTAACCGGCCTTTTGTAAGTAAGAAGGGAAGAATACTGTGCCTGGGGGGATGGGCGTTCCGTTGTCCACAATGCGATGCTTGTGGGCATAAACACCAGTCAAAATCGACGCACGGCTGGGGCTACACAGTGCCGTCGTTACAAATGCATTTTGAAAGTGAGCACCCTCGCGCGCCAGGCGGTCCAACTGTGGCGTCTCCAGCCAGGGCTGCGACTTCAGGAATCCCAATGCATCGTAACGATGATCATCACTCAGAATGTAAATCACATTGCGAGGCTTGCTGGGCTGGGCCGCAAGGTGCGCAGTAGCAAGGCCCATGGTGGCCAGCATTTGTCGTCGATTCATCGCTTCCACCTTAGCAGACTACGACCAATTATCCTCGAAGCAGTTGCGGGAGTTTGTCGAAATGTTCGTCGCGGGAAAGCAGAGTTAGTTCATATTGAACAGAGAGGCTGGCAATCCATAAGTCATTGGTCGGAATAGGAGTTCCCGCTTTGCGAAGCTGAAAGAATAACCTGGCGTAGTAATCGGAAGTATCTCTGTCTGCAAAAAGAACGCCAATCCCCGGTTGATGAAGAAACTGATGCAGCAGCCGGTGATTGTTCTCTGAACGATTTCCCGCCAGGAACCCAGCCTTAATTTCACCCATTGTCACAAAAGGAACCCAAACTTCAACAGCTTGCTCCACCTGTTCGACTATTTTCGGGTCCCCACGGAGCAAGTCCGTAAGCCGGTTGGTATCCAGTAAAACTTTCATTGCCAAAGGCTTACGTCGATCTTACGCTGTTCTTCCAAGGCCTTGTCGAACTCGGCATCCTCTTCCCATTGCCCAGCAATTCCAGCCAGAGAACGATAGGTGCGGCCTGCGACCCCAGAAATACTGGTTAACTCTTCTACTATCAATTGGTTAAAACTAATATTTCTACGCATTGCTTCCTGCCTTAACGCTTCATCCACATTGGGTGGGATTCCACGAATGGTGTATTGAATTTTTTCAAGCGCTCTTACAACAGCCTGTGTACTCATAATATGCCTACACTATAACACACTCCAGAATCTACTTCAAGCACATTCTCCCCACCCCCGCTCAACTTTATCAAAACTCCACTCAATAGATGCACCACTAACCAACTTTGAAATGGGGCAAAGGCGAACGGGAACCAGTTACACTAACCTCATGACGCCCCAATTCACTGGCTTCCCAAAAGTCGGCCTGGATTTCCTGCGCAAACTAAAGCGCAACAACAATCGCTAATGGTTTCTGGCCCATAAAGAAGTTTTTGACTTGCAGGTGAAGGCACCAATGATCACTCTAGTTGACGCTTACAACGCTCAATTGGCCAAACTGGCACCGCTGCACATCAACCCATCCAACAAAGCGTTGTACCGTATTTATCGCGACACCCGTTTCAGCAAAGACAAAACCCCCTATAAGACCCATATCGCCGCCGTGTTTCCGCACCAAGGGATGGCCAAGCATTCATCTGCTGGTTTCTTTTTCAGCATTGGAGCAGATGCCATTGAATTCGCCGCAGGAATTTACATGCCTGAGCCAGATCAACTGGTCGCGCTACGCTCGCACATTGCGGAAAATTACAAGCAACTGAAGCGGATCATCGCCAACAAGACATTGATACGGCTCATGGGCGAAATGAAAGGGGAACAGTTGACGCGTCCACCAAAGGGGTTTGCGGCTGATCATCCAGCTATTGAATTGCTCCGCTGCAAGCGCTGGGTATTCTACGATTCGCAGTTGATGGACCTCAGCATAGCTTCCACGCCAGAGCTTCTGGTAGCCCTATTGGCAAGGACCAAGGCCTTGGTGCCATTTACCGACTTCTTGAACCAGCCCTTGATACCCATGCATCGCCGGAAAGAGTCCATGCGAGAGCTGCTGGAGTTTTAAGAGTGGTCACCATGCCATCCAAACTATATTTCGACCAATATCAACCTCTTACAAAAAATCAAGGGCCGACTCTTCCTTTTTATCTGCTCCAATCTTGAACAAGAAGAGAAAACCGCTGCGCAGCGTTCTTCCTACATAAAGCCTAGCGAACCGTAAGGTTTGCCAAGGCCTCGAATCGATTCGAGTTTCACAATCAATAGGTAAGCCGGTCAAAGACATGGAAAACCTGGATCGCTTTCACGGTTGCGGAACCGGAAAAGTGAGCTGGTAACACCAGTAAAGCTGCTTGTGGTGGGCAGCCTGAAGGGCGAAGTGTCTTTGATCGGTCACGCCTTGATTGAAATCATATCCAGAGTTGAGTGAACGGATGACGTTGTACAATAAACAAACTTAAGTCGCCCATGGTCCAGCCAACCTCTCCATTGAAAATCATCGTGCTTATGCCTCTTCGCGACGATTGGGCATCTGCTGCAGAACTCATCCGTCGGCTAGATCAGACCCTTGCTGCTTATCCCTGTACCCTTGATGTTTTAATTGTCGACGATGGCTCTCAGCAAGCCTGCAACCCGACGGACTTTCATTCCCAGTTCACCGTTGTGCGCACCATTCGTATTCTTCGGTTACGCCGTAATCTGGGCCATCAACGGGCCATCGCCATTGGTCTGGTCCACGTGGAACAGTCGCTTGCCTGCGATGCAATCCTTGTGATGGATGCTGATGGGGAAGACACCCCCGACGGCGCTCTACAACTGATCCGTGCCTACTCCGAAAGTCGACCTGGAACCCAAGCCATCTTCGCCGAACGGAGCCGTCGCACAGAGAGTCTAATTTTTCGATTCTGCTATCTGCTCTACAAAGGCCTGCATCGACTCCTTACCGGCATCGGGGTACGCGTGGGAAACTTCAGTATTTTACCTTCGTCCCAACTCAGCACTTTAGTGGTCATGTCTGAACTTTGGAATCACTATGCAGCAGCGGTTTTCCGCTCAGGCCTTCCCTTCACCATGATTCCCATTCCGCGCGGACACCGAATCACCGGAACTTCCAAAATGAATTTCATCTCACTTGCAGCGCACGGCATGAGTGCCATTTCCGTATTCGGAGATGTGGTTGGTGTCCGGCTTCTGGCCGGATCCATCGCCGCACTGCTGTTGCCCATTCTAAGTATTGTTGGCGTCGCTCTCTTCCGTTTATTCACCGGCCATCCAGTCCCTGGGTGGACCTTTTACACCATCGGAGCAATCGCCATAGTTCTTATTCCGTTCATTACGATTGCCACTAGTTTCACGTTTACATTGCTTTCCAGTAGAATGCATTTCAGCTTTGTGCCTCTGCGCGATTGCGCATTGTTCGTGGCCGGAACTCAGGACATCTACCCCAATGAGTGACTTCAAATATGAAGGTTCCGAATTGGATTTGTTCGCCGACGTCCGCAACTGGAAGTCGTATTGGTCGCAGCAAATTCGGACATTTATAACAGGCGACGTGGTTGAAGTAGGAGCTGGAATCGGATCAAATACCCCTTTCCTTGATTCCGGCGGGAAGGGAAGATGGATCTGCCTTGAACCAGATTCCAGATTGTTTCTTCAACTAACTGGGAACTTAGCCAAAGTAACTAACAGACATGGATATGAAACAGTGTGTGGAACGTTGCCAAGCCTGCCTCTAAGTCAAAAATTCGACACCATCATATACATTGACGTTCTTGAACATATCCAGGACGATCAGAAAGAGTTGGCCATTGCGGCATCTTACCTGAATGCAGGTGGTCGAATCATAATTCTCTCTCCTGCACATAACTGGTTGTTCACCCCATTCGATTCGGCCATTGGACACTTCCGTCGATACAACCGTTCCATGCTGCAAACCATTTCTCCAGAAAATCTTAAGCTTGAGCAGGTTTTCTATCTGGATTCTGTCGGCCTCTTACTGTCAACGGCCAACAAGTTGTTCCTGAAGCAATCTATGCCCACCAAAGCGCAGCTTCGTTTTTGGGATGGCTGCGTAATTCCGATCTCGCGACTTCTTGACAGATGTTTCTTCAACAAATTCGGAAAATCCATTGTGGCCATCTGGCGGCGCGAGATTGACGAATGCCCATAAGAATAACGGCTGGCGTGGGTAGCGCAATGCTGGGCGTTGTTCTGCTATTTGTCGGCTTCTGCTCAGCGCTTGGTGCCATTGCCAGGCCATTCTGGTACGACGAAATCTGCACCGTGATTGTATGCCGCTTGCCCGATGCAAAAGCGGTTTGGGACGCTCTACAGAATGCCGCCGATACCAACCCTCCAGTCTTTTACTTCATCGCTCGACTAAGTCGCAATATTATGATAGACGACCACCTGGGCTATCGTCTGCCTTCCATCCTTGGGTTATTAGTCACCATTGCTTCTACCTATCTGATCCTTTCCAAAAGAGTGAACCGTTTGTCAGCGCTGGTGGGTGCCACTTTTATTCTCTGTAGTCCACTGGCCACTTATGCATTTGAAGCGCGGCCTTATGCGCTAATGGTCGCTTTTGTATCATTGGCAATCCTCGCCTGGCAGCGGATAGACGAATCAAAGCTATCTTCATTTGCCTTAGCCATCACGCTGGCTTCCGCCGTGTCCCTGCATTACTACGCGATTCTTGTTTGGCCGGC
>JANMWO010000233.1:0-8377 GCA_031394025.1 Acidobacteriota bacterium | reverse complement strand
GGAGCCCAGGCAATTGTGCCAGACCGCGTTCATCCGGGATGGGGAGGGCATCTCATTATGGGAGAGTCTCTGCTGAAGGCCTGGGGTGCCCCTGCTGTAGTTTCCACCGTATCGATTGATGGTAGATCAGGGAAATTGGTGTCGGCCTCAAGGACCGCCGTAAGCGGGTTGCTTTCCGATACCGTCGGCTACCATTGGCAGCAGAATGATGAGGCATTACCAATGCCGCTGCCTGTTCCTTCCAACCTGCCTGGGCTAATGTTAGCGGTGAAATCTTCCGATTTTGAAGAATCGATGAATCGTCAGATATTGGAAGTGAAAAACGCCAAGGCGGCCAGGTATCTTCTGAAGATCAATGGTCTGAGTGTTGGCGAATTTACCTCAGCTCAATTGGCCGAAGGCATCAACCTGGCAGAAAGCGAGACTCCGATGATGAAACAGGCTCGGGAAGTGTTTGCTTTGACCGTAAAAAGAACCAATGTCCACAATTTGCGATGGCGTCAATTGGAAGTTCCTCTAGGCCAGGAAAACCTGGGGAATCTGCCTTCGATTCTGGACAACCTGAACGAGTTGCGTGATGAACTGGAGGCTCGGCAAATTGCTGCGGCACAACCTGGAACCACACGCTATGAACTCATCGCTCAATAAAGGAAATGCAAATGACCAACCCCGCTGAGGTCGATCCTTTAGTGGAAGCAGTTGATTCCCCCGATTGCACCTATTCGCTTCCCAAGGCCGGGGACGTCATTGGGCCGTATCGTTTAATTCGCCGCATTGCCGATGGCGGAATGTCTGTCGTCTACATGGCGGAACGGATTGACGGTCACTTTCGTAAGCGGGTGGCTTTGAAGGTCCTCACCAGTGAATTTTGCAATGAGGAGATGCTTGCCAGATTCCGTGGCGAACGGCAGATTCTGGCTCTATTTAATCATCCTAATATCGCTGCTCTTTTAGATGGTGGCGAAACCGAATCGGGCCAGCCCTACGTGGTCATGGAGTATATTTCCGGCTCTTCCTTTGTAGAGTATATTCAAAGTCAGAACCTGGAATTGCACGCCAGATTGCGACTGTTTCTGAAGGTTTGCGCTGCGGTGGATTACTCCCATCAGCATCTGATTGTACATCGCGATATCAAGCCCGATAATATTCTGGTGAATGTGCAGGGCATCCCGAAACTGCTGGATTTCGGGATCGCAAAATTGCTGCGTCCTGATTTTGTACAAATGCAGATGGCCAAAACGCAGATCGGTGAAAAGCTGTTGACACCGCTGTATGCCAGTCCCGAACAGATTCAGGGTGGGCCCATCGGCACAACTTCCGATGTGTATTCTCTGGGTGTTCTGCTGTTCGAAGTTCTTACCGGATCCATGCCGTATGCCGAACCTTGGCATGGTCTCAACCTGGTCAAAGCCATCTGTACGGAAGAGCCGTTGCAGGCAAGTGAAACCACTTCCGATGCGGAAGTGCGCAGCCGGTTGCAAGGTGATTTAGACCAGATCGTTCAAAAGGCGCTACAAAAAGATCCCCAGCGGCGTTACGGATCAGTACTGCTGCTCATGCAGGATTTGGAACGCTATCTAGCGGGCTTTCCAGTGTTGGCACAGCCAGACAGCCTACCCTATCGGCTGGAAAAATATGTTCGGCGAAATAAAATTGCTGCCGTTGCCGCAGCTACCGTAGCTTGTGTCATTATTTTTTCCGGATTGACTCTATTCCGGCTTGCTACAGAAGCCCGCAAGGAACGGGATACCGCTGTGCAGGTAGCCGAATTTATGGCCGACGTGTTTCATGAAGCCGATGACCGTACGGAAACCGGCGAGCCTATTTCTGCCTTGGTCCTTCTCGATAGAGGTGCTGCCCGCGTAGACAAAGAGTTGGCCGGACAACCAGAACTGCAAGGTCGTTTAATGGACATGATGGGGCGGTCCTATCGTGATTCCGGGAATCCACAAAAAGCATTGCAGCTATTCAACCGATCGTTGGAATTAAGGCGGCAGGTTTTTGGCAATGATTCGTGGCCAGTGGCGGAAACTTTGCAGAGCTTAACGCAGCTTCACAGCATGACTGGAAATTATCAAGACGGTGAAAAGACCGGGCAGGAATGCTTGCGGATCATGCAGTTGCTGAAGGGTGAAGAAGATGCCGAAGTGGCCAATACCAAAAATATTTTAGGACTCATTCTGGCTTACGAAGGCAAGCATTCTCAGGCCGGACCCATGATGGAATCCGCTTTGGTCACGTCGAAAAAACTGCTTGGGGAAACGCACATCTACACCACATCGTTGATGAACAATCTGACCATTGTGTGGCGAGCCCAGGGTCGGCTGGATGAAATGGAAGCCGTGCTGCGCAAATTGTTGGCGATTGAACGTCAACAACACGGCGATTGGAGTCCCCGGACGGCCCGCGCCTTAACCAATCTTGGGCAGATTCTGGTGGAACGGGGCGGGGCAGTGGAAGCCACTCCCTATCTGGAAGAAGGGTTGAAGATTCGTCGTAAACAGTTTCCTGATAAAGAAAGTCCGCACCTTGCCATTAGCCTGTCCTCCATGGCCCAATGCTGGCAAAACCAAGGGAAACTGGTGCTTGCTGAACAGTTATGGCAGGAAGTGATTCCCATGCGTTTAAAACTACTGGGCCCGAAAAACATTTTCGTAACCGGTGACCAAATCAATTTTGGAGAATGGAATCGTCTGAAGGGAAATTTGGATAAGGCTGCGGAATTAGGGCAACAATCGTTAGCCATCCGCAAGGAAACGCTGCTACCAGAGGATCCGTTGTTTGTGCAGAACTATGCCCTGCTAGGCCGAGTGGCACAAGATCAGGGTCGGTTTCAGGTGGCCGAAGTGTGGTTCCGCAAAGCTTTCGATAGCAGAACGAAGCTGCACGGAGCATCCAATCCCCGCACCACTGTCGATTCTATGATCAGCCTGGGACAAGCGCTTGTGCACAACGGAAAAGCCGAGGAAGGCAATCAATTGCTGGCCCGCGCTGTGGAAATCCGTCGTGCAAGGCTTGCACCAGATGATCCACAGCGCATGGCTGCAGAACATGCTATCGCGCCAAGTCTTCCTTCCCGTTGACAATCCGCAGTAGTTCTTTGGCTGGTTTGAAACGGCCTACTTTCTTTTCAGGCACGTCTACGCGTTCGCCGGTTTTTGGGTTTCGACCAATGCGCGCCCGGCGGTCCCTTGAAAAAAAGATTCCGAATCCCCTAATTTCAATGCGGTCGCCACCGGACAGGGCTTTCACCATTCCGCCAAACATTCCGTCTAAAACTTCTTGAGAATCGGTTAAGGTTAAGTCGCAGACCCGGCTGATTTCGCGGATCAAATCCTCTTTGGTGAGGACGGGCTTTACCTTTTCTTGTGCTCTAGCTTCTCCAACCATTTTTCCCCCTGGTTACTGCCAAAAATTGTGAGACCCGTGAGACTCAAAAGTCCAAAGACAAATTCAGAGCTGGAGTTTTTGAAAAACTTCAGTCACGGATTTTCAAAATAAAAGGGGGGTACTGCTAAGCAACACTGCCAACTAATGCAAAGTCAGTATATCATCAATCGCCGCTAATTTGTCGTTATCATTACAAACTTAATATACTGGCGAACACTGGCAAATTGTTGCAGAAGACCTGCCATCCAAAGTATGCTTCCCTGTATATGAAAAATGTTCTACTGCTGTTTGTCGCATTCAGCCTATTGCACGCAGAAAATTGGCCGCAGTGGCGTGGTCCCAGTTTAGATGGCAGCAGTCATGAAGTTGGACTGCCCGTTAAATGGTCAACCACTGAGAACATCACCTGGAAGCTGGAACTTCCCTCGCGCAGCGGTTCCACGCCCATTATCTGGGGCGAATTCATTTTTCTGAATGTTGCTGATGGTGACAATCTGGAATTCTGGGCGTTAGACCGTAACAATGGCAAAGTGCGTTGGAAGAAGCCGCTGGCTGGCGGTAATTTCAAAATTAATAAGCACAACATGTCCACTCCTTCGCCGGTGACCGATGGCAAAACTGTGTGGGCCATGACCGGCACCGGCATCATCAAGGCTTTCGAATTCGATGGCAAAGAACTGTGGGCTCGCGATGTTCAAAAAGACTATGGAAAGTTCGGGCTGAATTGGGGATACGGATCGTCTCCCTTGCTTTATAAAGGTTCTCTCTTCGTGGAAGTGCTGCATGGGATGAAGACCAGTGATCCATCGTATCTGCTTAAAATCGATGGCAAGACCGGCAAAACTACCCAAAAAGTGGAGCGCTGGACCGATGCCAAAGTAGAAGCTCCCGACGCCTATACAACGCCTCAACTACTGGAATACGGCAAGAATACAGAAATTGTGATCAGTGGTGGTGATTATGTAACTGGCCACGATCCTGAAACTTTGAAAGAACTGTGGCGGGCAAAAGTGTTGAACCCCACCAGCTTCGCCATGAACCGCATCATCGCCTCAGCAGTGGTTAAAGATGGCATGATTTACGCCTGTTCCAGGGTGAAGCCAATGGTCGCTCTGAAAGCTGGTGGCAAGGGAGATATCACCAATACGCACGTTGCCTGGACAACTTCCAATGGTCCTGATGTGCCCAGCCCCGTCACCGATGGCACGTATCTTTACGTAACCAATGATCGTGGCATAGTGTTCTGTTTCGATGCTAAGACTGGGGCAGAAATCTATTCCGGTCAACGCATTGCCAAGGCCATTTACAGCGCTTCCCCTGTGCTGGCCGATGGAAAAATTTATATCACCAGTGAAGAAGGCGTTACTACTGTGATCAAAGCCGGTCCCAAATTTGAAGTGATTGCAGAAAACACTTTGAACGATTACACGCTCAGTTCACCGGCCATCAGCGATGGTCAGATTTTCCAACGCACTGCGGCACATCTTTATTGCATCGGTAAGCGCAAAAAGTAGATTTCACTTTTTCAATTTTCCATCCCAACGCAAGCCGCCGCGCCATAGCAGGGGCGCCCCGATAAGCGGTGTCGGGTTGAAGCCAACCACATATTGCCGATCCAGAATGTTCTCAATCGCCAACATTGCCGATACGGAACTGGTCAACTGGTAGCGGGCGGTGGTGTGAATGGTGGCGTAACCGGGCAGGCGATACAGATTGATTTCGTCCTCAAATTGCAGAGCAAAGCTGCGCAAACCTGCAGAAAGCATTCCTCGCTTATGCGTCCAGGTCAGTGTAGCTGAACCCTGACTCTTGGGAACTTGTGGCAGCCGGAACCCGTTGGCGAATCGACCATCGGCATAAAGGTAAGAAGCTTCACTGCGCAGTTCTTTCCAGTTGTAAGACCAAGTGGCTTCTACTCCACGGTTCAGGGCGCTCGCGGCATTCTGTCGTTGCCGTTGAATCAAAGTTGGCGACGTCAGTAACGTAACATTCGTAATAATCTGATTGATCTCGGTACGAAACGCCGTCACCGAAAGTCGGCCCAACTCCCCGCTATAATCAGCTCCCAACTCAGCCCCAAAAGCGCTTTCTGGTTTCAAAAGAGCATTCGGCAAAGTGGTGGTGTTCCCGGCGCGAAATTCCCGATACAGTTCGTTCAGGGTAGGGGCGCGGAAGCTTTTGTAGACAGATCCGCGAACTCGCCAATTTTTCTTTCCGTAGGTCAAACCACCGCTGGGGTTTAGAAACGTGTTGATGCCCGTGCTGTGCACTCGCGTGCCGCCAAACAGACGCAGGGAGCCTGCCTTGAAATCGGTTTGCGCAAATCCACCGCGTTGGAATTGCACTCCGCCTCCAACGCGTTCCCCGGTTGGAACAAGAATATCTTTGCTTTGCCCTTCCACCCGTTGGAAATCGCCGCCAAGCAGAGCGTTCCACTGTGTTCGGTTCACACCATACATGGCGGCCCCTCCGGTGGCTTCAGCAGGCACCCGCTGCCAGGACGTAATCCGTTCACTGTTGCGATTGGCCGCAACGGTGGAGAAGCTGGCATGGTATTGGGCACGCTGATGGTAGGCCAAGATTGTTAACGAATCGGACCCAATCTCGCGATGATAGTGCGCGGCAATTTCACCCGCTCCGGTGGAGTTGCTCACCAATGCCGTTCCGTTGGCACGCTGTTCGGCCAGCATGTCGAACTTCAAAAATAGTCGACTCTTGGCCGATTGCAGCCAATCGGCACGGGTATCCATGGCCACAAAGCGAACCCCCGCAGGAGTATCTGCCGTTCCGCGTTTGTATTGGGGAACAATGTAGTAACCATCCGTCGTCAACGCGCGGGCATTGGTGGAAAACGCCCACTGCTGCATGAGATGAGAAAATCCAGTGGAAAGCTGATGGGTGTTTCTGTTTCCACCTTCATAGCTTCCCAACAACTTCCACCGTTCGGCTGGCTTGGTGAATAAAGAGATGGCCCCGCTCAGCGCCCTGTCACCGAATACACTGGTCGATGCACCTCTGGAAATTTCGGCACGGTCCAAAGATTCCGGTGCAAAACGGGTCCAGTAAACCCAACCGCCAAAAGGATCATTGGCTGGAATGCCATCCCAAAGAACCAGGGTTCTGGATGCACCGCTGGAACCTAAGCCGCGTAGAGAAATCCCTTGGGTGGTGGGGTTGGCAACTACGCTGGAGGATCGGCGAAAAAGGCTGAAGCCGGGTAACGTTCGTAAACGGTCGTCAATGTTCACCCCGGGGTTCTCTTCAATCTGCTTCGTAGTGAACACGGCGATTGCCGCGGGGGTTTCCGTTGCGACTGATTCTGTCACCGTGATGGAACTCTTCAGAGGCTCAATTTTATCGGGCGGTGGCGGGGCTGGCTGGGCGAGGGCTAACCCAGTTATCAAGGCCAATAAAACGAGCACCTTGCCAACCTGCCGCTTCCATAACTGCTGGCCTTCCAGTAAACACAATTGCGATGCTTCGAATTTCATCAGGGTGTATTGGCGCTGCTAACTTAATTTCAACGTCGGCCAGATACCTAAGGATATCGTAAACTGTGCCTTTTGAAGGAATTGAAATGTCTGTGGTCCCGCAGCGAAAACGCACAGGCCATCCTCTGGAACTCATTTCCATGGCCAGCCAAGCTGCGTATTCCACCGCCCAATCAAACCATTCCGGTTGCCCGGTAGCTTGGGTATCCAGCACAATTTCAATTAATTGGTGCTGTTCCCTGGTGAACTCCCGCACTTGCAATTCCCCCGTGTGGGCCGTACCTTTCCAATCCAAGTGCCGCGCACCTTCCCCATGCTGATAAGGGCGAAGACTGTGGAATTCGGTTCCACGACCCCGATCCCGCACCGCCGTATCGCCCAGAAGTTCCGCTGCCAGATCTTCAAATCCTGGCTTTTTATCTAAGTTGGGATAAACCAGAACTTCCCCTTTCAACGACACACTGGTGCGTCGTTCAGCAAAGCCGAAAGGAAATCGCGTAGAAAAACGGAAATTATTTTCCGTATATTTGCCGCGTTTGGGGAACAGGATTGCCACTTGCTGTTCTTCCAAAGATCGTCTCGGCAGAAACGGAAAGTAGAGTGAGTTGGTAAATCCACTTTGCCCTCTGGGTTCCAGCAAAAGTGAAAACGAAGGAAGCCAGCTCTTGTGATTACGCACCACAATCCGAGCAGTTCCCGGCATGCGCGCCGACACGTGTTCCGGAAGCAGGAACTCCATTTCCAGGCCGGTCAACATTAAGCGGTTGATCACACCGGAAATCAGCAGTGTTGCCAACAGTGCCGATACGATGAGGAACAGCAGATTGTTGGCGGAAATCAGTGCCGCCGATCCCACCGTGACCGTCAGGACAGCAAACAATGTTCCCAGCCGCGTAACCCGGTTATCGAACCGTTCATTTACCCAATGCCGTAGCTGTTCCAGTTTGCGGTGCACTGCACCCAGAATATCGCCTCAATCGGTCATTCAGAAATCATTTGTGAGATCACAATTGTCGGATCGAAACGAAGAGACGCCCACTAACCCCCGAAAACATCCATAATGCTGCCGTTAACTCCCGAAACATTGCTAAAATAGGCGCAGGACGCTCTCTAAATGCCCGATTTTTCAACCATGCCCGAGGCCGCCGTCTCGCGCGAAGTGAAGCTGAACCGGGCGCGGCTCATTCTGGATCGAACAAACGCTTTTGTGGACCCGAATGAAGCGGATGTGGCAGGCACTCGATTGCTGTTACCTACACCCGACATGTTCGTGTAGGACGCTAAGCCACGATGCCAAACACATGCTCGCTATACCCCGTAGATTGGTTTTAAACCGCCAGCGGAGTAAGATCAAAGAACCATGCGAATTCTGATTGCTTTGATTGTAATGGCTACACTAGCCCCCGCTGCCGGATGGAAAGAGCTGTACAACGGGAAAGACACCACTGGCTGGAAAATGACAGGCCCCGGAAAATTTGTTATCGACGGTGGTCTGC
>JANMWO010000181.1:0-14237 GCA_031394025.1 Acidobacteriota bacterium | reverse complement strand
CTATACAAGATACGCCGACAATGCAAGCCCCAAATCACAATCAGATTATGCTGGTAGCTCCGCCCCTGCTCTCCCTAACGCTCAGCGCACGTTAGAATCAAGCCTTTCCGCCCTACTCACTTTTCGGTTGCGGAATCGCTGGTGTAAACGGGACGCTCCATTGCCCCCAACCTGATTACAGAGGATAATCATTCTATGCGCCAAATGACCTCCTTCGTTCTGCTGCTAACGGTCTTTGCTTTATGCCAAAGGGCTTCAAGCCAAACGGCCTCAGGCCAACAGCAACCGATTTCTGTTTCGGTGAACGAGGTGATTGTCCCGGTGACTGTCACCGATGAAAAAGGTCGCTTTGTTACCAACCTTGAAGAAAAAGATTTTAAGATTTACGAAGAAGGTAAAGAGCAGAAAATCTCTTACTTCTCTCGCGAACGGGAACAGCCCGTTGTGGTGGGGTTCCTTTTGGACCTATCCAGTGCATCGACCATGCATTGGAAAAAGTATCAGGAAGCGGCCCAGGAACTGGCGCTAACGCTGTTACCTGAATCGGATCGTGCAAAAAAGTTTTCCGGTTATCTGATCACTTACAAAGAAGAAGCCGAACTGGCGGTGAACACCACCAATGATTCATCCAAGATCGTCGAAAAGATCGGCAAATTGAAACCGGGCGGTGGGGCGGCTTTGTATGATGCCATCTACATGGCTTGCACTTCGCGCAGCTTGGTGAAGGGTGAACCACTGGAACCGCGCCGTGTGCTGATTGTGATTGGCGATGGGCATGACAACGCGTCGAAGAAATCAATGGAAGAAGTATTGGAAATCGCCCAGCGTAACCTGGTGACGATTTACGGTATTTCGACTGTAGCGTTTGGATTCAGCAGTGAAGGCGAGAAGGTACTGACTCGTTTTGCTGAAGAAACTGGTGGACGCGTGGAATATCCGTTGAACAATCTGTACAAAGATATTTCCGGCTATCTATCCACACCATCGGACGAAGGGAACTATGCCATTAAGGTGGGCACTGGCGGGTATGCTTCGGAAATTGCCAAGGGGATTTTCGGTTCCGTAGCGAACGTAGCGGGCGAAGTAACTACGCAATACATTCTTCGTTATGTGCCAGAAAAGGCGGAAGGCAAGAAGGTTTATCGCAAAATTGAAGTGCAAGTGGCTTTGCCTAACGTAAAGGTGCGGGCTCGCCGGGGATATTATCCGTACTCTCCCGATGTTGGCAAGAAGAAATAGCCAGAAAACTTATATTGCCGCCGATAAGAAAACTGAACCGAACGTTGCTATGAACCTTGAACGCACAGGCACTGTGGTGGAACTCAAGCGTGCCGAATGCGTGCTGGTAGATGTATGTTTGCCAGGGCAACTGCCGGAAACGGCGGGGGTGCTGCTGCTTGACTCTGCGGATAACAAGCTTTATTTGAAGTTCAGAAATGATTGGGACGACTTCGCCCCTGAGGAAAGTGACGTGCTTTTCCTGATGGCCGACCAGTTGGAAAAATATGCAGCGGAGATGGGTGGCGAGCGTGTCCTGGCTTACCTTGAGCAGAATTGGAGCCACGTCTTAACCACCTCAGATCGCGAAGTGATGTTGGTAGCCAGCTTTGAAGCCAGGCTTCGTCGCTTGTTTCGAGAAAACGTCAAAATTGCTGTTACGCCTTTCAGAACGCATCTTCCGCTCACTTCCTGTCAGGCTGCCGCTGGGCATTTAGGAGAGCAATTAGGCCTGGATGAAATCAAGGATTGGGTCCCGATTCCTGCCACTCTTCGTCCGAATAAAGACATGTTTGTGGCGCGAGTTACAGGGCATTCCATGGAACCGTTAATCCCTTCGGACAGTTTATGCGTGTTTCGCCACAACGTCGCGGGAAGCCGGTCTGGGCGAAAGCTGTTGATTGAAAAGTTCGGCGAGTTTGACGAAGCCACCCGCTTCACCATTAAGGTATATCGAAGCGAAAAATTGCGGCATCAGGAAGGACAAGCCGAAGGAACAAACGACGAGTGGGAACATTCCATGATCCGCCTGGAGCCATTGAATCCTGCCTATTCACCTTGGGAATTGGAACCAGATCAGTTTCGGGTGGTGGGTGAATTTGTGGCTGTGCTGCCCGCCGAAGAATGACTTTCCTCAATTGATCGTCTAGAATCAGGCTATGCGATTCTTACGGTTTATTCTGTCCACTATTTTGCTTCTGGCCAGCTTTGCTGCTGCACAAACAGACCTGCAAATTCTACGGGCCACTTATGGCGATGGCAACACGGTTCGTGACGTCACCTCAACCGTATCGGCGAAAGTTCAAAACGCAACTCTGCGCGTGCAAGCCGCTCCCGAAATGCTCGGTGGCGACCCCATTCCTGGTGCCCTGAAAACGCTTTGGATTCAGTACAACTATCGTGGGCAGACTGGCGAAATTTCCGCGCAGGACGGTGCCTGGATCATTTTGCCTACCACTGGAAGGCAAAATCTCCCCAATATCTTTCAACGGAATCGCGGCAACAATTCACAGCAGCAACTCACCATCATTTCCGCCCAATATGGGGCCGATCCCAAATGGGTGGACGTGAAAAGCATGCTGGAATCGCGTATTCAAAACAATGCGTTGAGCGTGCAGGCGGTGAGCAATAACTTTGGTGGCGATCCCATTATGGGCAAAGCGAAAACTCTGCGTGTGACTTACTCCTGGCAGGGTCAGACTTACGATGTAGCAATTCCAGAGAACGGCACACTGAATCTGCCAGATTCGCAGATGATGGGTGGCGTTCCAAACAGGCCCACCAACAATCGTCGCGGTGCGCAACAGCAACAGTCCTTGCTGATTCTTACTGCGCTCTATGGCGCACCTGCTCAACCGAACAGCAATGATCAGGCGGCGCGGCGTGACCGGTTCAACGACGTGAAGTCCCGGCTCGATTCCATGATTCAGAACAACGCACTTCGAGTTGTGGTGAACAACGCATCCTTAGGTGCCGACCCTGCTCCAGCAAATAAAAAGTTGCTTCGGGTGAGCTATCAATGGCAAGGGCAAACCTTCCAAACCAGTGTCGATGAAAATGGAACCTTGGTGATTCCCGATGCCGCAGCAGTCGCGGCCCAGCCCGCATCTAGTGCGTATCCGGCAGCCAGCACATCTCCTGCAGCGACAACATCGAATTCCAGCGGCGGGTTTTTCGGCGGGTTTTCAACCGTAAGTGGACTGCGGATCTTATCGGCCACTTACGGTTCTGGGAATCGAACCATGGATGTTACTAACTTCCTGTCGTCGCGCATTCAGAACAATACTTTGTCCCTATCAGTAAATAACGAAACCATGGGTAGAGACCCGGCAGTGGGCGCGGATAAGGTGTTACAGGTGACTTACGAACTAAATGGGAACCGGCAACAGGTATCGGTGAATGAAGGCAAGGCACTGCGCATTCAATAGGGGTGCGTATTCAGTAAGTGCGATAGACTCGGATTCTATGAATCGACGAGATCTGTTGAAGACCTGTGCGCTTGTGGCAATGCCCGCTGCGTTGTCAGGCACGGCAATTGCCGCTGGCGGTCATGCCCGATTGCGACCCGCCCTGTGCGCTTACTCCTATCGCACCGATCTGGCATCGAAAAAGATGTCTTACCTTGACTTGGTTCGTCTAGCCGTCGAAACGGATATGGATGGTTTGGATTTAACCGTCTACTGGTTCCCCGATACAAGCGATGCGTTCCTTTATCCTTTGAAGCAACTTGCCTACAAGAATGGTGTGGAGATCTACAGCATCTCCATTCGTACGGACATGTGCAAAATGCCCGGTGACGCCGCAACGAAAGAGTTCGGCGAGGTAAAGAAATGGGTCGACGTGGCGGCCAAGTTAGGGGCAGGTCACATTCGCGTTTTCGGCGGCACAATTCCCAAAGGCGTCGCAGAAGATGAAGCGGCTAAGTGGGTGGTGGAACTGCTCAAGCGGTCGGCAGAATATGCCGGATCGAAGGGTGTCATTCTGGGCCTGGAAAATCATGGCGGCATTACAGAGAAAGCGTCACGAATTGTGGACATCGTGAAGCAGGTGAACTCTCCCTGGGTTGGCGTGAATCTGGACACCGGAAATTTTAAGCACGATGTTTATAAACAGATTGAGATGATTGTCCCTTACGCTGTGAATGTTCAGGTGAAGTCTGAGTTCGTAGATGAAACGGGAACGCATGAATCCGATTGGAATCGCATCGCGGGCATGTTACAACGGGCCAGTTACAAGGGTTACTTGGCGCTGGAATACGAATCGGCCAAATCAGTGGATACTGAAGTTCCCCGGTTACTGCAAAAGCTGAAAGAAGTATCGCGGAAGTACAGCGCTTGAGTGGGAATCCTTACAAACAAAAGTCCAGCAGATTGGTTTATGAAAACCCCTGGATGAAAGTGCGAGAAGATGCCGTTATTCGGCCCGATGGAAGCGACGGCATTTTCGGTAGCGTGTATATCGGTCCTGGGGCATCGGTGGTGGCCATTGATCGCGAAAAGCATACCTATCTGATTCGCGAATGGAAATATCCGTTGGCCAAGTACACGCTTGAGGTGATCAGCGGCGGCCTGGATGGCGATGAGTCGCTGGAACAATGTGCTCGTCGCGAGATGGCTGAAGAGGCCGGATTGACCGGTGGGACGCTCATCGACCTTGGGAACATGGAAACCATCACGACCATGGTAACGGCTCCAGTGCAGTTGTTCCTGGCGACCGATGTTGAAGTTGGCGCGGCGAATCCAGGTCAGGATGAGTTCCTGGAAGTGGTGCGCCTACCGTTTGCTGAGGCGATTGACATGGTGATGAGTTCGGAGTTACAACACGCCGCTACAGTGATTACTATCTTGAAGGCGGCGCGCTTGTTGGGCTATGTCCCGGGCCAATAACTGTTGCTATTTGTATATTTCTGACATATACTAACATCGTGGGAGAAAGCTTCGATCCACTAGATCAATGTACCGGGTTCGATTGGGATGACGGCAATGCTGATAAGAATTGGGATGCACATCGTGTAACCCCTGAAGAATCGGAAGATGTTTTTTTTCACGCGCCCTTGATTGTTAAAAGTGATATCCGCCACTCAAGTGATGAGAAGAGATACTACTCATTGGGGCAAACGGGCAGTGGTCGGCTTTTGTTTATCGCTTTCACAATCCGACGCAATTTAATTCGAGTAATTTCAGTTCGAGATATGAATCGCAAAGAGAGGGACGTATATGCCAGCCACGAAAAAACAACTTTCGAAGTTTGAATCCGAAGACAATGAACGCAAGTTTTGGGCGACGAATGATTCCACTGAGTTAATTGACTGGAAGAGTGGCGTTTCACGCAAGTTCCCAAATCTGAAGCCGACATTACGCACGATTTCGCTTCGATTGCCGGTTTATATGATTGAAGATCTTAAGGTGATGGCCAATAAGCGGGACGTGCCCTATCAGTCTTTGTTGAAAGTGTTTCTTGCAGACAGGCTAGACCAAGAGCGCCGTCGTTTATAGACGGAATATATGCGTAGAAGTCGTGATGTGATCCAAGAACTGCTCGATGAAATGCAGCTCATTTCGAGTTATCATCCCAAGGTTGGGAGAACTGAGAAGACCGTTGACAAGTTGATTGACGAGACTGCATTCTTTCCAGGCGGGACAGGATTGTGGCGTGGCGAGAACCCCCACGGACTATTGCCCGAATATTTTCCGCATGCTCCCATGATGTTTGTCGCGCATAATTTTGGCAATGAAGTAGGTTACAAACGAGCGTGTAACAAGGGAGGCGAAGCACAGTATTTCTTTTGGCAAAATCTAAGGGAATATTTGCGATTTGCAGCGGTTCTGCCAGAGCATTGCTTTTTCACAAATGCGTTGATGGGGATAAAACCGGATGGCGAAAAAACAAATCTCTGCAATAGATTGCGACACTCGCTGGAAGCATCTTCTTCATCCATCTGCGTGGGAATTGAAACCACGGATAACTCGGGAAGCAATACAAAAACAGCAAGGCGAGGCGATTGTGGAACAAACTCGAAAAAAATGAGGTTCCGAGACCCAAGTGCTTTGGTGTTCATTGGAAGACGGTGCTGATCAGCCTCCGCCCACAAAATGCACAATCTCCACCTGTGCCCCAGCCCCAACCAGAGTACTTCCCCACAGCGGAGTCCGAACAATCTGCCGATCCAGTTCTACAGCCACCTTTTCCGGGTCAACTCCTAAAGAATGCAGCAGATCCAGGATGCTTCCAGCTTCCTTCACCGCATGTTTTTCGCCGTTCAGTGTGATTTCCATAGGGAAAAGTACGGAGACGTTCCACTTTCTGGTCCCGTTTCAGCTATTATTATAGTTTCAAATCTTTAGTTCATGCCGACAACTTTATTGGAACGATATTTCCCTGTCGTCTTGCAGGCCATTCTTGCTTTCGCTATTGGGACCCTCTTAATTGGCGCTTCCGCTATTCTTGGCAAGCGCGTCAGGAACGCCGTCAAAAATACGGCTTATGAGTGCGGCATGACGCCGTATGGCACCGCCAAGGAACGCTTCAGCGTGAAGTTCTACCTGGTAGCCATGCTCTTCATCCTGTTCGACATTGAAGCCATTTTCCTCTACCCCTGGGCCGTCGTTTTTCGCGACCTGAAAATGTTCGCCTTCTTCGAAATGTTGGTCTTCGCGATTTTAATTCTTGCTGGCTTTTTCTACATCTATAAGAAAGGCGCACTTGATTGGACCGCTGAAGAGCTGAAGCCCGTGCAGCACAAAATTCACGTGGACCTGATGCCTGCTGATCCTGTGCCATCGGAGAAAGTCACTCATGCTGCCTGAAGAAATTAAAGCCGAACCATTAGTCCAAGCGCTAAACCAGTTTGTAATCGGCGGACACAAGCAACACGGCGATCTGACTGTTGAAGTATCCCCTGCCAACATTGTCCCTGCGCTGCGATTGCTGCATGATAAAGAACAGTTCAATCGTCTTAGCACCATCACCGCTATTGATCGCTATCCAGCGGAACCGCGGTTTGAAGTGGTCTACCAAATTCAGTCCATGGACAGGAATTTACGCCTGCGGGTGAAAGCCCGGTTACATGGTGACAATCCAGAAATTGATACGGTTACCGGAATCTGGAAAGGCGCTAATTGGTATGAGCGCGAAACTTTTGATTTGTTTGGTATTGTTTTCCGAAACCACCCCAACCTGATACGGTTGCTGATGCCCGAAGGGTACGATGGTCACCCTCTTCGTAGGGACTTCCCAACGCACGGCAACAAGTACAGCTACCAGAACGAGTAAGGATATTCGATGAGCGACACTGTACTCCCAGTCGAAAACGACATCTTTAGCGAAGCTACGGAAACACGCACGCGTCGCATGACGCTCAATATGGGTCCGCAGCATCCATCCACCCATGGCGTGCTACGCGTCCTGTTGGAACTGGAAGGCGAAACAATCCAGAACGCTATTCCTGATATTGGTTTTCTTCACACCGGCATTGAAAAACAGTGCGAAGCTTTGAACTGGCAGCAGGTGGTAACGCTGACAGATCGTGTAGATTACCTTTCCAATCTCAACAACAATCTGGCTTACTGCTTATCTGTAGAAAAGCTGCTGCAAATGGAAATCCCCGCTCGGGCGCAATACTTCCGCGTGATGCTGTGCGAGCTATCGCGCATCAGCAGTCACTTGGTTTGGTTGGGCACACATGCCCTGGACATTGGCGCCATGTCCATGTTCATGTACTGCTTCCGCGAGCGCGAAGATCTTCTGAAAATTTTTGAGTACTTCAGCGGGCAACGCTTGATGACCTCTTACATCCGCATTGGCGGCTTGGCTCTGGACGCCCCGCGTGGCTGGGAAAAGATGGTTAAAAAGTTCCTGGAAACATTCCCTTCCAGAGTGGAACAGTATGAAGATCTGCTGAACAACAATCCTATTTGGACTGGTCGTACCAAGGGCATTGGGCCATTGGAAGTCAGCCGGATGATCAACCTGGGCATCACTGGACCTCTGATTCGCGCCTGCGGCTTGCCACATGATCTGCGCAAGATGGAACCCTATTCGGGTTACGACAAATTCGATTTCAAAGTTTGCACCTCCACCGATAACGACGTGTGGGGCCGATACCAAGTGCGCATGGGTGAGTTCCGTGAGTCCTTGAAGATCATTCAGCAAGCAATGGATGGTATGCCTGGTGGACCGGTGCAAGCTGACGCTCCCAAGGTAGTTTTACCAGATCGCGAAAAGATGAAGACGCAAATGGAAGCGCTTATCTATCACTTCAAAATTGTCACCGAAGGCTTTGCCGTTCCGGAAGGGGAAGCGTATGTGGGCATTGAATCGCCCCGCGGTGAGTTGGGTTATTTTGTAGTTAGCGATGGCTCTGCCAAACCGTTGCGCGTGCACATGCGCACGCCCAGCTTCGGCAACATTCAAGCACTGCCTGACCTAATGGAAGGTCGCATGATTGCTGATTCCATCGCCATTATGGGCAGTCTAGACTTTGTACTGGGAGATTGCGACCGATGACATTTTCCCCGGAACTTGAAAAGCGCTTCGCCGATATGGTGACGCATTACCCCGAGGGTCGCCAAAAAGCGGCACTGATTCCCATGCTGATGTATGGGCAGGACGAGGTTGGATCCGTCTCGCCGGAACTGATGGCTGAAGTAGCCAAGCGGCTCAAAATCAAAGTGATTGAAGTGGAAGAAGTGCTGGGCTACTATTCCATGCTGCATCGCAAACCGATGGGCAAATATCACGTGCAAGTGTGCACCAACGTGGCTTGCATGCTGGTGGGCGGCACGGAACTTTATGATCATGCTTGCAAGAAGCTGGGCCTAAAACACCTGGAAACACAGCATAACGGCCACTATTCGCTAGAAGAAGTGGAATGCATTGGTGCTTGTTCCTGGGCCCCGGCCATCCAAGTGAACTACACTTTTCATCATTACGTCACACCAGAAAAGTTTGACTCCATACTAGGGGAGTGTAAATAAATGGGCAGGCTTTATAACGAACCCAGTCCGCTTGAAGTAAAAATAGTCACTCGGAATTTCGGACTTCCCAATTCCGAATCAATCGATACATATCTTGCTCACCAAGGTTATGTGGCTTTGAAAAAAGCCATCGGCATGTCGCAGGATCAGATCATTGATGAAGTGAAAGCTTCCTCCTTGCGCGGTCGTGGTGGAGCAGGATTTCCAACCGGCATGAAATGGGGTTTTGTGCCCCGTCAATTGGACAAGCCGAAATACATTGTTGTGAATGCCGATGAATCGGAACCAGGCACCTGCAAAGACAGGTTGTTGATTGAGTTCGATCCGCACCAGTTGATTGAAGGAATTCTGATTGCCGCCTTGGCCGTAGGCGCAGAAAGAGGTTGGATCTACATTCGTGGTGAATATCGCTATCTGATCGACATTATGGACAAGGCTTTGGCCGAAGCCTATGCCCATGGATTTCTGGGTAAGAGCATTGCTGGGTCGCAATTTAAGTTCGACCTTTATACGCAGACCGGCGCTGGTGCCTACGAATGTGGTGAAGAATCAGCGTTGCTGGAATCGCTGGAAGGCAACCGCGGCATCCCCCGCATCCGTCCGCCATTCCCCGCTGTTTCCGGTGCTTTCCAATGCCCCACAGTTCTTAATAACGTAGAAACCTTCTGCGCTGTTCCGGCAATTATCCGTGATGGAGGCAAAGCTTTTGCCGACCTGGGAATTCCCAAAGCCGGCGGCACCCGCATGGTCTGCATTGCCGGTCATGTGAATAAGCCCGGTGTTTACGAAGTGCCTCTGGGCTTCCCCATGATGAAGTTCATCAACGAAGTGGCTGGCGGCATTCCCAATGGTCGCAAGTTGAAAGCAGTGATTCCTGGTGGTTCGTCCTGCCCAATTCTACGTGCCGATGAGTGCGACTTAAACATGGATTACGATTCGCTGGCCAAGGCGAAGTCCATGTTAGGATCAGGCGGCATGGTGGTGATGGATGAGACCACAGACATGGTGAAAGTGGCTCTACGTATCATGCGCTTCTATCAACATGAAAGTTGCGGTTGGTGCATTCCTTGCCGAGAAGGTACAACCTGGTTGCGCAAAATGCTGCAACGCGTGACCGATGGCCAAGGCATGACACGTGACATTGATTTAATTGGAGACTTGGCAAAAAATATGTTGGGCCGTACATTCTGTCCACTGGGAGATGCAGCGGCATTGCCGACAATCTCTCTTGTAGAAAAATTCCGAGGTGAGTTTGAAGCCTACGTCGCAAAGAACCCCCTGGCGAAGAACGAATTGGTATCGGTAGGTTAATCATAAATGGCTGATCAGGTAACGCTAACAATCAACGGAAAACAGGTGCAAGCTCCCACTGGGGAACTGCTCATTGAAACCTGCAAACGGTTGGCATCGGAAATTCCAGCCTTCTGCTACTACGAAGGAATGTCGTTGCAGGCCGCCTGCCGCATGTGTCTGGTTGAAGTAGAAAAGTTTCCTAAACTACAAACGGCTTGCACGCTTCCCGTGGCCGAAGGCATGGTTGTGCAAACCGAGTCCGACGCGGTGGTGAAGGCTCGCAAAACTACTCTGGAATTCTTGTTGTCCAATCATCCGCTGGATTGCCCGGTGTGCGACAAGGGCGGCGAATGCGAACTGCAAGACATGGTGTTCCGTTATGGTGTGGGCGAAAGTCGCTATACCGAAGTGAAGCAGCATGTGCCGGAAAAACAATGGTCCCCGGTTGTGTTTTACGATAGCCCCCGTTGCATTCTGTGTTATCGCTGCATTCGTGTTTGTGATGAAGGCATGGGCGTGGGAGCGCTTGGGCTAACCAATCGCGGAATCTATTCGGAAATTACGCCCAGCCATGGCGACCATTTGGAATGCGATGAGTGCGGTGCCTGTATCGACATTTGCCCGGTTGGCGCGCTCACCAGCGGTGCCTACCGTTATAAAACCCGCCCGTGGGAAATGGAGCACACCGGTACCATTTGCACTCATTGTGGCGATGGTTGCAAAACTACGCTGGGCACCCGTGGCGATGAAATTGTACGTGCCAATAATCGCGATCGCAGCGGCATCAATGAAGAGTTCTTGTGCGTAAAGGGCCGCTATGCGTTCGACTTCAATCATCACGCAGAACGTTTGCAGTCACCCATGATTCGCATGAACGGTGAGCTGCAGCCTGTCTCCTGGACCGAGGCGCTAAAGGCTGTTGCAGCGCAGTTCACTTCAGTGAAAGCGGCTGGCGGATCCATTGGCGTCATCGGGTCAACTCGCAATTCCAACGAAGAAAATTTCCTGTTACAGAAGTTCGCTCGGCAAGTGCTGGGCACCAGTAATATTGATCATCCGCGCAGTGGTGATATTGTCACATTGCTGGACGCGTTAAGCGGCAAGACCGATGCTCTAGCCTCTGTCGACGACCTCTACAAGGCCAATGGCGTGCTGATTTTGGGCAGTGATTTGTCGCAACAGCATCCGCTGCTTGCCAATCAGATTCGTGCCAACGTTCGTCATCACAAAGCCAAAGTATTTACCGTCACTCGTGGTCCGGTTCGTGAAGACGATACCGCTGCTGTTGCAGTGCGTGCCAGTGAAGGTCAGGAAGTATCCGCGTTGGAAGGCTTAAAAGATAAGCTGGCAGCCACTGGCGACCTCATCATTCTCATCGGCGCATCAGTCAAAGGCGAGGCTGTTCGCAAACTGGTAGCGTTCGGCGACACTTTGGGCATCCCCGTGAAGTACATCTGCCTGATGGACGCATCCAATTCTCGCGGTGCCGTGGACATGGGCGTCACGCCTGATCTGTACCCCGGTTACAAGCCTGTCGAAAAGCCTGGCAAGAGTATGGCGAACATGCTGGCCGATCCCGCGCTTGGCATGTTGTGGGTCATCGGTGAAAATCCGCTGGCACACACAAAGCTAGCGTCAACAAATGCATTCGTTGTGGTGCAAGACATGTTCCTTACGGAAACCGCTCAGCGTGCCGACGTGGTTCTGCCCTCGGCTTCCGGTTATGAAAAGAACGGCACCATTACCAACACCACTGGTCAAGTGCAGCGCTTGAAAAAGGCTGTAGAAATGATGGGTACCAAAACAGATTTGGCGATTCTGGGTTTGCTGGCAAGGGCCATGGGCGCAGACGCAACTTCAAAGATGGGCGCCAGTAATGTGGACGCAGTATTTGAAGAGATTCGTTCCACCATCCGTGGATATAATGTTGCATTGCCAGTTTTGATGACGGGTGGGGCAGCGCAAACCATGCCTGTGAATGGCCGGGTTCCGGTGTTTGTGGAAATAGATTCAATTCGTACTACTGGTGACACCCTGTTTACTTCAGGTACATTAGGCCGATACTCAAAAACATTGAATGCAGTGATGGAGGCCCCAGGCAAGCTTTATGGGCAACCCGTTTCAAAAGGCTAAGCTCTAACAAACGTCATGGAATTTATAATAATCACTTTGGTGAAAACAGGCCTGGTGGCCTTCATCCTTCTCACCACCTTGGCCTACCTGCAATGGGTAGAACGCAAAGTTATAGCCCACGTGCAAGCGCGCGTCGGTCCATATCGAGTAGGCCCGCACGGACTCCTTCAGCCTCTCGCCGATGTTGTGAAGTTGATGACTAAAGAAGATTTGATTCCTGATCACGTCAACAAGGTTTTTTATGTTCTGGCTCCTTTTCTAGCTGTTTTTCTAGCATTGCTCAGCATTTCCGTAATTCCATTTGGCCCCGCTGTTGAAATATTCGGTATCAAAACCAATCTGGGTCTGGCCGATATCAACATAGGTATTCTGCTCATCCTGGCAGTCAGTTCTTTGGGTGTCTATGGGATTGCTTTGGCTGGCTGGGCGTCTAACAACAAATACTCTTTAATGGGCGGATTGCGTAGCGCCGCTCAAATGGTGAGCTACGAATTGCCCATGGCCCTGGCCATTGCTGCTCCGCTGATTTTATCCAACAGCCTGAACCTACGTGAAATTGTGGATACGCAAGCAGGCAACTGGTACGGCATCCCGAACTGGAATATCTTTACTGGAGGCCAAATTTTCGGCTTCTTCCTGTTCATGATTGCCGCCTTTGCTGAAACAAATCGCATCCCGTTCGATTTACCCGAAGCGGAAAACGAACTGGTGGCTGGGTTTCACGTCGAATATTCTTCCATGAAATTCGCAGGCTTCTTTATGGCCGAATATGCCAACATGATCACGGTCTGCTCTGTCGCTACGGTGTTGTTTTTAGGTGGTTGGCATTCGCCGATTCCCAGTCAAGCAGGCTCCGGTGTATTTGCTGCGCTGGTGCACTTCGCTGCTGCTGGAATGTTGTTCTTCCACGCCATGCACGCGGCCCGTCCTTTCGATAAAATCACCTTCCCTGTCTTTGGTGTAATCATCAGCGGCATAGGTGCCATCTTCCTGGCCGGTGCTTTCGTATGGCCAGCCCTTGGTGCCGCAATCAATGGGCTATTTTGGTATGGTGCCAAAACGTTCATTCTGCTCTTCGTATTTATCTGGATTCGTGCAACTCTGCCGCGCTTCCGTTATGACCAACTCATGCGATTCGCCTGGCTGTTTATGTTCCCCGCCGCGCTATTGAACATGCTGATTACCGCCTTCTTTGTGGCGTTGAAGGGATAACTAATGGACTTGATATTATTCATCATCTTCGCAATGTTCGCGGTGGCCAGCGCTCTTGGCCTGATCCTGCAAACGCACCCCATCAATAGCGCGCTTTCGCTGATTGGCGTAATGGGTTCGCTGGCTGTTCTCTATCTGTTATTGGGTGCCGAATTCATCGCCGCTGCGCAGTTAGTGGTCTATGCTGGTGCCATCATGGTGCTGTTCCTGTTCGTCATCATGTTGCTTAACGCTGGTGAAGAACGCAACCCATGGAAGGCTCCCGCAGTTGCATACATTGGTGGTCCGGTTGTAATTTTCCTGATCGGCGCCTTTGTCTATCTGATCAACTTTACCCTTCCTCCCATGCGCTCCGTATCCTTCGGAGAGTTCACTGGCGGCGGTCCAAAGGAAATCGGAATGGCGATTTTCACCAAGTACCTGCTGCCATTTGAAGTAACCAGTGTCCTGATTTTAATCGCTATCGTTGGGGCAATGGTTCTGGCCCGCAAGGAGATTGACTAAGTGCCCAATTCGCCCGTCCCGTTGACTTACTACCTTACATTGAGCGCCATCCTGTTTTTGATCGGCGCTGCGGGCTTTATCATTCGTCGCAACATCATCACCGTGTTCATGTCTATTGAACTG
>JANMWO010000220.1:0-4195 GCA_031394025.1 Acidobacteriota bacterium | reverse complement strand
CGAAGCTAGCGCACTGGCGAAAACGCAAGCGGTGACAGAATCACATTTGAAATATTGGAAACAATCTCCGCATCACTCAGCCCTGGCGTCGATTTCAACTTGTTCCAATCTGGATGATTTGCAAACGTCTTCCAATTCTTCTCTCGAGTCGCAAAGTCGTCATACCAAAGCATGTAAGTCAAGCTCGGTTGATTGGTGCCAATGCTTGTCGTCCCAAAAAACAGCGGATTCAACCCAGTTTTACGGAAAATCGCGATCTCGCCATCATTGAACATCGCAACTTTCTTTTTCAATGACAAATTCGTATTCGATTCATAAGTCCGCAGTTCAAATACCCGCGCCGTCTTCGCTGGTGCTGGAACTTCCATAGAAGGCATGCCGTCAAACGCCCGCAGAATGGATGTTTCGTATCGCGTAAAGTTCAAGCCAGGTTGCGAATTGAACGCCGTTTGCAGCTTGACGAACTCCGCATCAGCTCCCACTTTGGTATGGGCTTCCTCATATGCGGCCAGCGACGCATGCGCATAGACCGACAACAGAAACGGCGTATCGGGAGCAATCATGCTGGAAAAGAAACCGATCTGCGTCACCCCAGCACGTTGGAAAGCAGGCAGCAATGCTTTTTCCATATATTGCGTTGTGCGCTGCCGTTGATTATCAGGAGTGTTGCGTAAATGATATTTGCGAACTTCGAAGATCTGATTCTTTGGCATATCGGCAGCACTCAGTGCAAAGGGCACAGCGGCAGCAGTGGTTACAAGGCGTCGGCGGGTCATCAGTGGAAACTTTACCACACCTCACCAGAAGTTAGTTTTACGGCCCGCCTTTGCTACAAATTGATACACAGCACGGAAGTCAGCGTGCTCCAATTCCGGATGCTCGTCAAGAATTTCGCCTTCAGTCATCCCCGAACCAAGCCATCCCAGTACATCCCAAACCGTGATGTGCAAACGACGAATACAAGGCTTTCCCCCGCGATTACCGGGCTCAAAAGTAATCTTACTGACAACCACTGGCTTAGAGCGCATCTCAATTAGTATGCCACTTACTCATAGCGCAGCGCCAAAATCGGGTCGATGCGGCTGGCCCGTCTGGCCGGAATCAATCCCGCTGCTGCTGATACCAGCCCCAGAATAATCACCGTTGCCGCAGCGATCCATGGGTCACTCGCAGTTACTCCGTATAACTGCGCAGTTACATAGCGACCAAGTCCGATGGCCGTTGGAATGCCAATCACAAGACCGATGACCAATAGCATCACCACCTCTTTCATCACCAGCCAGATCACTGAACCACGCGACGCTCCCAGTGCCATGCGCACTCCCATTTCCTTGGTTCTCCGCGCTACAGCAAAAGCCATCACACCGTACAATCCAATCGATGCCAACAACGTAGCAAGTAAGCCGAAACCAGCGGATAACAGGGCAATCAGTCGTTCTGTAAGAAGAGTTTCATCCAGTTGCCCAGCCAAAGTCTTCATCTCAAACACTGGCATTGCCGCGTCTAACTTCTTCACCTGATCGCGCATCAGACCCATTGCACTGGCCGAGTTCAAACCGGTACGCACATAAAATGTGACCCCGTAGTTACCATAGTTAACAATGAATACTTGTCGCCGAACACCCTCGCGAGGACCTTCATAAAGCGTATCAGCCACCACCCCGATGATTTCAGTATCAAGCTTAATATCCGGTCCAACACCATTCCCAAGGTGCCGTCCAACCGCACTCTGATTTCCGAAAAAGTGCTTAGCGAATTTTTGATTCACAATGGCGACTTTGGAATTATCTTTGATGTCACGCCGGTCGAAGTCGCGCCCATCCAGAATAGGAATTCCCAAGGTGCTGAAATAACCAGGCGAAAGTGAGTTCTTGAACGCTTGCATGTCCTCACCGTCTTTGACCTGATGACCTTCAACGGAAGTTGAACTGTCCCATTCATCGCCACTGAGTAAAGCGACGCTCGCGAAGCCAGCCGATTGAACACCGGGAGTGCTGCGAATGTTTTCGAGCAAGTCTGCATACAGTTGCACAGTGCGCGGAGCGTCGTATCCATTCAGACCAGGAGCAATGCGGAAGGTCACCATATTTCCCATATCGTGAAATCCAGTTTCCGCACCTTTCAAATTTTGCAGACTCCTCACGAACAAGCCCGCACCAAACAACAGCAGAAAACTCAGTGCCACCTGCGCCGTCACCAGACTCTTGCGCAACAACAGCGATCCACCAGTCCCAGCGATGGAACCCATGGCGTCTTTCAACGTCGACCATAAATCTGGACGACTTGCCCGCAGCGCCGGAATCAGCCCAAACAAGATGCTTGTAGCGACTGTCAGCCCAAGAGCAAATAGCAGAATGCGCCAATCAGGATCAGCGTTGATCAGCAGCGTATTTCCAGACGATGGAATCATCTTCAATAAAAAGCGCGTCATAACAATCGCCAACACCACACCGCCCACACCACCGGCAAAAGACAATAACAAACTTTCCACCATCAACTGACGAACCAACTGCCCACGGGAAGCCCCCAATGACAGGCGCACGGCGATCTCCTTCTGACGTGCAAACGCCCGAGCAATCATCAGATTCGCAACGTTCGCACAGGCGATCAACAGCACCAAACCAACCATGCACATCAACACCACTAGCGCTTTGGAAAAGCTGTTGCGTAACTGGGAATAGCCAGTGGCCGCAGGTTCAATTTTGATCCCACCTTTCAGAAAATTGGTGCGATCATAAGGGGTCCATTTGTTGGCAGCAGGCAGTGTCGATTCATACTGGCGAATCTGGCTGTACATTACTCTCACCGGTGCCAGTGCCGATTCCGCCGTGTAGCCAGTTTTTAATCGTGCAAAGATTTGTACCCAGCGTGTGCGACGGTCATCCATGTGCAGCCAGGGCCACTCCGGAACCAACACCGGTTCCATCAGAATCGGCACGCGAATTTGGGGAGACACGGCGGGGTCCAGTCCATTAAAGCCAGCCGCTGAAACGCCCACAATGGTCATCGGATAGTTATTCACCAGAATCTTTTTGCCCACCACGTTTGGATCACCGGCAAAGCGCGTCGCCCAGTAATCGTAACTGAGCACGGCCACTGGATGACCCTGATAAGTGCGGTCGTCCTCCTGCGAATTGAACACTCGGCCAGTTGCAGCTTTCACCCCAAGCATGGTGAAAAAGTTTCCCGAAACCATTTCAGCATCCACCCGTTCTGTCTGCCCTTCCACGCTCACCGACGTTGCAACAAGGCGTCGGCAGAGGACTTCAGAAAAGGGTTCGGCCCGTTGTTGAAAATCCTGATACAGCGGGTAGGAGTGCATTCTGGAACCCATGTTGTTGCCATTGTGCGGGCCTTCCTGAAATAGCATCACCAACTGTTCGGGATCTTTTATAGGCAGCAGTCGCAGCATTAATTGATCCATCAATGTGAAGATGGCGGTGTTCGCACCAATGCCCAAAGTCAATGAAAGGATTGCCACAATTGCGAACAGTGGGCCACGCTGAATCGTACGTAGAGCAAACCGCAGGTCAGAGAGAATTCCTTGCATTCCTTCTATTACGCACCAGTTGCAGATTGGTTCCGATATAAACTGGTGTTCTCATGAAATTGTTCATTCTGGCTCTCATCTTGTTGCTCCCCATCATGTCGGCACCCGCTGTCCGCGTGGCCCTGGTAGGCGATTCCACTGTCAACGATGAAGGCGGATGGGGGCCAGCATTTCGCGCATCTTTTTCGCATGATGTACAAGTGAACAACGCCGCGTTGAATGGTCGCAGTTCTAAAAGCTTTCGTGACGAAGGGCATTGGGGGCCAGTGTTGGCAGCCAAGCCACACTACATATTGCTGCAGTTTGGCCACAACGATAACCCTGGCAAAGGTACCGACCGCCAGACCGATCCAAGCACCACTTATCGCGGCAATATGATTCGTTATATTGACGAAGCTAAAGCTGCCGGGGCCATCCCAATACTGGTCACTTCAATTGTGCGTCGCAATTTTGATGCGCCATTTCATGTAACTCGCGATGCGTTAGTTCCTTACGTCGAAGAGTTACGCAAACTGGCTCTAGAAAAGCACGTGGCGTTGATTGACCTCTACCAGTTCACTTTGGTGCAGTCAGAAAAGTTAGGTCAGGACGGTGCCGTTGCATTGGGTCGCAAAGATGAACAAGGCAAGCAGGACAACACCCATT
>JANMWO010000177.1:0-11548 GCA_031394025.1 Acidobacteriota bacterium | reverse complement strand
CGGCCTGATTGCCGTTGTCGGCGAGGGTATGCGGGGAGTTCCGGGACTTGCGGGGCGCATCTTCACAGCCGTTTCCCGCGAGCAGGTGAATATTATTGCCATTGCCCAGGGTTCCAGTGAACTTACTATCAACTTAGTGGTTCGTAGAGAGGGATTGGAAAAGGCTGTCCGCGCAATTCATGAAGAGTGCCGCATGAGTGAGTTGGCTTCGTAGAAGACATCCAGAAACATCTGCTGTGTAAGTCGACCGGTTTGGGTATTTTGTTGGCTGGGGTGGTAGGAACTGATTACAACCGGTTGTAAGTGGTGCACCCGGCCATGTTCGAACTTGAATTTTCCGGGGGCTTTTACGATGCTCAGGTACGCTTCAAATGCAATGCGCCCCAGCGCTATGACCACTTCAACTTTCTTGAGTAACTTCAATTCCCGTTCCAGGAAGGGTCGGCAGTTGGCAAGTTCAGTGGGATGCGGCTTGTTATCGGGTGGGGCACATCTGCCTGCGCCAGTGATATAAGCATCCTTCAACTGCAATCCATCTTCCCGAGTTCGACACTGCGCTTGCGACGCGAATCCGGCTTGGTGCATGGCACGAAACAGGAAATCGCCGGAGGCATCGCCAGTGAACATTTGCCCTGTCCGATTGGCGCCATGAGCCCCTGGGGCCAGACCTACTAACAGGAGTCGCGCATTGGGATCGCCAAACGACGGTACCGGTTTGCCCCAATAATCCCAATCAAGATACGCCCGGCGCTTTACCTGGGCCACTTGCAGGCAGTGATCGCGGAGCCGCGGACAAGCTTGGCAGGCAATTACTTCGCGCTGAATTTTGGCTAAGGCGGCTGATACTTTTGCGTCAATCAGCGGCCCATGGACTTCATTCACACACTCAGTATAGGGGAATAGAAACTGGCAAATAGGGGACGCTTATCTGTTCCATAGGATCTTTCGATGGTCATCCTGGCCCCTTTCTGCGAAACTTGTTACAAGTAATGTCAGGATCAGGAAGTCTTTGAACAAATAAAAAGACCATGAGGAGGCTCCATGCGATTGGAAGCCTACGAAACAGGCGAGTTTCATGATGAGATGTTCGACGAGTCCGGAGCTGCCCGGCCCGAAGCGCGTTTGCTGCTGGAGGCGGTGCGTGCGCTTGAGGACGGTCAACTACAGCGCTGCCAGAAGGCCGCGGAACGTCGGCTGGTGGAACTGGGCATCACTTTTAACGTGTATGGCGATACCACGGGCACGGAGCGAATTTTTCCATTCGATCTGATTCCGCGAATTTTGCGAGCCAAGGAATGGGATTGGATTGAGCGCGGACTGAAGCAACGAATCCGGGCGCTGAATCTTTTCATTGACGATATCTATCACGATCAAAAAATTCTGAAAGACAAAGTGATTCCTGAAGAAGTGATTCGTTCGGCCATTTTTTATCGACCACAATGTATTGGCCTGAATCCGCCGCTGGGAGTTTGGTGCCACATTACGGGCACTGATTTGGTGCGTCATTCCGATGGTCAGATTTATGTGCTGGAAGACAACTTACGAGTGCCATCGGGAGTGTCTTACATGCTGGAAAATCGGGACCTGATGAAGCGTACTTTTCCGCGGGTATTTGAAGGCCTGCGAGTTCGACCGGTGGACGATTACCCTAGTAATTTGCTGGAAACTTTGGAGGCCATTGCGCCCCATGCTGCTTCGGAAAAGCCGCAGGTGGTGGTGCTGACTCCGGGCATGTATAACTCCGCTTATTTTGAACACAGTTTTCTTGCACAAAAAATGGGAGTGCCTTTGGTGGAGGGTCGCGACCTGGTTGTGGAGAACGATACGGTGTACATGCTGACCACCAAGGGCTTGCGCAAAGTGGACGTGATCTATCGGCGGATTGACGATGATTTTCTTGATCCGCTGGCGTTCCGCGCCGATTCGATGTTGGGTGTCCCAGGGCTGGTGAAGGCTTATCATGCAGGAAATGTGGCGTTGGCAAATGCACCAGGCAATGGCGTGGCTGATGATAAAGTTGTTTACGCTTACGTGCCCGATATGATTCGTTACTATTTAAGTGAAGAAGCTATTTTGCCGAATGTGCCAACGTTCTTGTGCTGGCGCGATACGGATCGGCAACATGTGCTGCAGAATCTGGATAAGTTAGTGGTGAAAGCGGCGAATGAAGCAGGCGGATACGGCATGTTGATTGGGCCGCATTCAACATTGGCGGAACAAGAAGAGTTTGGACGCAGAATTGAAGCGCATCCACGCGAATATATTGCGCAGCCGACGCTGGCACTATCGCGTGTTCCTACTTTGATTGGGGACCATTTGGAGGGCCGTCACGTGGATCTTCGCCCGTACATTTTGTATGGGAAAGATATCCGCATTGTTCCAGGAGGGTTGACCAGGGTGGCGTTGCGAAAGCATTCGTTGGTGGTGAACTCATCGCAGGGCGGCGGCAGTAAAGACACTTGGGTACTGGCCGATGAACCAGAAATGGAAGGCGTACCGCAATGAATCAACGGGCATTGAACGTGGCGCTGCCGTCGCTCAGCAGGGTAGCGGATTCTGTGTATTGGTTGGGCCGGTATATTGAACGTGCTGAAAATGTGGCCCGCTACATTGAAGTCAATTTGAATTTGCAAATGGATCTGCCGCTTTCCCCGCAACACCAATGGCAACCGTTGATTGATATTAGCGGTGAGACTGAAGATTTTCAAAAACGGTATGGCCTGGCCGGACAAGGTAACGTGATCCACTATTTGGCTTACGACACTGAAAATCCGAATTCCATAATTAGCTGTTTACGATTTGCGCGTGAAAATGCACGGTCTGTGCGGGAAACTATTTCGTCGGAAATGTGGACCCAGGTGAACAGCATGTATCTGCAGATTCAATCGCAGAATACAACGCCGGAACCAGAAAGACTGCTGGATACCTTTCGCGAAATCAGGTTGGGATCCCATCTGTTTCAAGGTGTGACGGATGCCACCATGACTCACAACGAAGCGTGGCATTTTCTGCGATTGGGACGGAAGCTGGAACGAGCCGATAAAACATCGCGCATCCTGGACGTTAAATACTTCATGCTACTGCCATCGCCGCAGGATGTGGGCACGCCAATTGACGATATTCATTGGTCGGCAGTGCTGAAATCAGTTAGCGGCTTTGAGATGTACAGGAAGAAGTATGGGCGCATTACGCCGCGGGAAGTGGTGGACTTTCTGGTGATGGATCGCGATTTTCCACGGGCTGTGCATTACTGTATTTGTTGCGCCAATGAGTCTCTGCACGCGATTACAGGGACGGCTATTGGATACTTTCAATATCGTTCGGAACAGTTGATGGGCCAACTGGCTTCGGACTTGGATTATGCGTCTACCGATGCTGTTATCAACGGCGGGCTGCATGAATATCTGGATGGGTTGCAGGGGAAAATGAACGTTATAGACACCGCCATGCGCGAAGATTTTATTGCTCGAAAGAAGAAAAATCAAACTCAGAGTCAGAGCCAATGAGCGGAAACCAACCATGAGCATCCGGGTCGCGCTGCATCATAAAACTGTATATTTCTATGATCGACTGGTAACGCTTTCGCCACAGACGGTGCGTTTACGACCTGCCCCGCACAGTCGCACGCCGATCACCAGTTATTCATTGACCATTGAACCGAAAGATCATTTCATTAATTGGCAGCAGGATCCGCAAGGCAACTTTCTTGCGCGGCTGGCGTTCCCAAATGCGACGAGGCAATTTTCCCTTACGGTAGATTTGGTGGCGGAAATGACTGTCATCAACCCGTTTGATTTTTTCCTTGAGCCATACGCGGAAATATTTCCCTTTCAATATGAACCGCAACTGATGGATGAGTTGAAGCCGTTTTTAGATACTCCTCCGGCGGGTGCGCAGTTACAGGCGCTGCTGAATTCCATTGACCGCAGCCCGAAGCACATCATCACGTTTCTGGTTGGTTTGAACCAACGTTTGCAGAATGACATTCGGTATGTGATTCGCATGGAACCGGGGGTGCAAACATCTGAAGAAACATTGGGCGGCCTTAGCGGATCGTGCCGCGATAGCAGTTGGCTGCTGGTGGAAACGCTACGTCATTTAGGATTGGCTGCACGCTTCGTTTCTGGCTATTTAATTCAATTAAAGCCCGATTTAAAGCCGCTGGAGGGCCCGGAAGGTCCGCAGGAAGATTTCACAGATCTGCATGCATGGGCAGAAGTTTATTTGCCAGGGGCAGGGTGGGTAGGGCTTGATCCTACGTCGGGATTGTTTGCTGGTGAAGGTCATATTCCGCTGGCGGCAACGCCGCATCCGCAATCTGCCGCGCCTGTATCGGGGTTAGTAAGTCCCTGTCAGGTGGAGTTTCTTCATGAAATGAAAGTAACTCGCATTCATGAAGACCCGCGAGTAACTAAGCCGTATAGTGAAGCGCAATGGAAGGCCATCGACCAACTGGGCGACACCATTGATCAGGAATTAACCGCCGGGGATGTTCGGTTGACGATGGGCGGCGAGCCCACATTTGTATCCATTGATGATATGGATGGTGAAGAATGGAACACGGCGGCGTTGGGTGAATCCAAGCGTCGCATTGCTGGCGAACTACTGAATCGCATTCGGGAACAGTTTGCGCCGGGTGGCCTGCTGCACTTTGGACAAGGGAAATGGTACCCCGGCGAATCGCTTCCACGGTGGGCATTTACATGCTATTGGCGGACGGATGGTGTTCCTTTATGGGAGGACCGGCAATGGTGCGCAGACCCGGATCGCGATTACGGTTTTGGTGAAAAGGAAGCGCAACGTTTCGCAGAAGAACTGGCGCAGAGGCTGGCCGTTGGTCCTGAAAATGTGATTGCGGCATATGAAGATCCACTGGTGTATATTCACAAGGAAAGTCAGCTTCCGGTGAACGTTGATGCGGAAAATAACAAGCTGGATGATTTGGAAGAACGGGAACGGTTACGTCGTGTTTTTTCACACGGATTAGGAAATCCAACAGGGTTCGTACTGCCGCTGCAACGCGGCTTTGGAAAGGATGGACCGGAGTGGCAAACGGCATTGTGGATGCTGCGTGCGCGTCACTTATTTTTACTGCCTGGCGATTCTCCGGTGGGCTTGCGCCTGCCATTATTGAGCCTGAAGGCGGAACCGGCTGATAAACTTCAGCGAGTCTGGACCATCGACCCGATGGCCCCTGCGCCACCGCTGTCTATGATTCAAAGGCAACCGCGATCACAGCTTGCATGGGAGGGTCAACTGCAGTTGAATAGCGGGCCCGGCAATGCCCGGCAACGTCAAAATCTGCAACCTCTTCCTGGTGAAGATGGTGAGTTGGATTCGTTAGTTCGAACCGCGCTAACCGTAGAACCGAGGGACGGCAGGCTGTGTCTATTTTTGCCGCCAGTGCGATCTGCAGAAGACTATGTAGACTTGGTGACGGCTATTGAAGAGACTGCGGCCAAGCTGCAAATGCCAGTGATTTTGGAAGGCTACGCGCCTCCCTTTGATTCCCGCTTGCAGTCCATAAAGCTTACTCCTGACCCTGGTGTGATTGAAGTGAACATTCATCCATCGCACAATTGGCGGGAGCTGGTTCACAACACCACCACCCTTTATGAACAAGCTCGCCAATGCCGTTTAGGAACAGAAAAGTTCATGTTAGATGGGCGTCATACCGGCACTGGGGGCGGCAATCATCTGGTGTTGGGAGGGTCCACGCCAGCGGATAGTCCATTTTTGCGTCGACCGGATTTGGTGAAGAGTCTGGTGGGATATTGGTTGAATCATCCGTCACTATCGTATTTATTTTCTGGCGTATTTATTGGCCCAACCAGCCAGGCACCGCGTGTGGATGAAACGCGTGCCGATGCGATTTACGAATTAGAAATCGCTTTTTCTTTGTTGAAGGGTCGGGAAGAAACATCGCCGCCGTGGCTGGTGGATCGCATCTTTCGCAACCTGTTAGTGGATGTTACAGGGAACACGCACCGAGCTGAATTTTGCATCGACAAATTGTATTCTCCCGATAGTTCCACGGGACGGCTGGGGCTGCTTGAACTGCGAGCGTTTGAGATGCCGCCCCATGCCCGCATGAGTTTAGCGCAGCAGGTTTTGGTGCGGGCGCTGGTGGCCTGGTTCTGGCGTGAGCCCTATGAAGGGAAACCCATTCGTTGGGGCACGCGGCTGCATGACCGGTTTATGCTGCCGTACTACGTGGAAAGCGATTTGGCTCGAGTGATTGCAGAATTGAATGAGGCAGGCTACGCTGTTTCCCGCAACTGGTTTGGGCCACACGCGGAATTCCGATTTCCAGTATATGGGCGCGTCTGTTACTACGGTGTGGAAATTGAATTGCGGCAAGCGATTGAACCCTGGTATGTGTTGGGTGAAGAGCAAGGCGCAGGGGGCACGTCGCGCTATGTGGATTCCTCTGTAGAGCGATTGCAAGTGCACGTCAGCGGCTTAACTTCGGAACAATTCACAGTCACCTGCAATGGACGTCGCTTACCTTTGGAGCCCACTGGCACGCACGGGGAATTTGTTTGTGGTGTTCGCTATCGTGCCTGGCAGCCGCCGCATTGCTTGCATCCAACCATAGCGGTGCATACACCTTTGGTTTTCGATCTGGTTGATTTAGCGGCTGGGCGTTCTTTGGGAGGCTGTACGTACCATGTTGCGCATCCTGGTGGACGCCATTACGATACCTTCGCGGTAAACTCAAATGAAGCGGAAGCACGGCGCAGGGCGCGCTTTTTTGAGTACGGACACACGCCGGGTCCAATGGTAGTTCCTGCGGTTGAAATCAATCCGGAATTTCCAGCCACTCTGGATTTACGCCGCGCACCGGGTCTTTGAGTAGATATTGTGAACGAAACAAAGGTGGGTGCACAAACGGAGAAGATGGAATGGCAATATCAGCCAACGTCTACCCACTGGGATGAAGCTATCCGGCCATCGGGCATGCCCCGGCATCATTGGCGGAAACTGTACACATCCATTGGCCGCATGGGATTTGCGCAGCTTACGCGTCGTTGGCAAACCGGGCAGCACCTCATTCAAACCAACGGCATCACTTACAACGTGTATGGCGATCCGCAAGGCAAAGAACGGCCATGGTCTTTAGACCCCATTCCGCTGGTGATGGATGGCCAGGAATGGGCTAAGTTGGAACAAGCCATTTCCCAACGGGCCACGTTGATGAACCATATGTTGGGCGATCTTTACGGTGCGCAGCGCTTGATTCATGAACGTCAGTTACCGGCAGCACTGCTGTTTGGCAATCCTAATTTTCTGCGCACATGCCATGGAATTGAGCCAGCCAAGGGTGTGTTTCTGCATACCTACGCAGCGGATTTAGCCAGGTCGCCAGATGGAAAATGGTGGGTGATTTCGGACCGTACGCAGGCACCATCGGGCATGGGCTACGCATTGGAAAATCGGTTAGTGAGTGCGCGGATGTTGCCTTCGTCGTTTGGTCAATGCCATGTACGACCGCTCAACCGATTCTTTGAACAGTATCGGGAAAGTTTGCTGAACTTAGCGCCGAATCGCGATAATCCGCGTGTTGTGCTGCTTACCCCTGGTCCGAATAACGAGACCTATTTTGAACAGTCGTTTCTGGCTCGTCAATGGGGCGTGCCGTTGGTGGAAGGCGCTGACCTTACCGTGCGCGATAACCGTGTGTTCCTTAAAACACTATCGGGTCTGGAACCGGTAGACATGGTGCTGCGTCGGATGGACGATAGTTTTTGCGATCCTCTGGAATTGCGTAGTGATTCGCTGTTGGGCATTCCTGGTTTAACGCAAGCAGTGCGTAGCGGGAACGTAGCGGTTTCCAATGCGTTGGGCAGCGGGTTGATGGAATCGCCGGGTTACATGGCGTTTCTTCCGAGCCTATGCAGGCAGTGGCTTGGGGAAGAATTGAAGCTGCCTTCGGTGGCCACCTGGTGGTGTGGTGAGCGGGCCACGCGTCGTTTTGTAACCGCCAATCTGGATGGCTTAGTGATTAAGCCGACGTTCCCCAGACTGGGACATCATCCCGAATTTCCAGCTTATATGGATAGCGCTGCGAAGCAGGATCTGTTGCGGCGTATTGAAGCGGAACCCGAACAATTTCTTGCGCAGGAACAGGTGGCCCTTTCTACAGTTCCCGTTCGCACTGATTCGGGATTGACGCCGCGTCACGTGGTGCTGCGAGTGTTCGCTGTTTGGGATGGGCAATCCTATAGCGTGATGCCCGGCGGATTGACGCGCGTTTCCATTGAAGCCAATTCACCCGTGGTCACCATGCAGCTTGGTGGCGGTAGCAAAGACACTTGGGTATTGGGTGATGATGCGGAAACCAACCTGCCCACCGATGGCGTTCGAGCTCGCACATATGCACCGCGCGGTGCAGCGGATCTGCCGAGCAGGGTGGCCGATAATTTATTCTGGTTGGGCCGTTATGGGGAACGGGTTGAAGCTGGTGTGCGGATGGTGCGGGCGCTGTTGCCAGGCCTTTCCAGTGAAGAAGATTTTGGACATACGGCAACCATTCAAAGTGCCGTGCAACTGCTGACTGGCTTGAACTATCTGCCGGAGGGGCTGGATAAGACTTCCATTTCGCAACAGCGTTGGCATGTGGGTCGATTGCTTTCGGGCATGGTTTACGACCCTTCGCGATCCTCTAGCATTGGGTGGAGTTTGAAGAATTTGCGGCGCGCAGCGTGGCCCGTGAAAGAGTGGCTTTCCCAGGATACCTGGCGTGTTTTGCAACAGTTGGAAACAGAATTTTCAGTGACAGCTCCGGTGCACCATGAACTGCGTTTAGTGGCGGAAATGAATTTGTTGGATCGGGTGATTGTGACTCTATCCGCGTTTTCCGGTTTGGTGATGGAAAACACCGTGCGCTGCAATGGCTGGCATTTTTTAGACATCGGGCGGCGTCTGGAACGGGCGTTGCAAACGGCCGACCTGCTGCTTACATCGCTGGTGCAATCGCCCTTTGATATTGAGCCGTCGATGGATACTTTGTTGCAGATCGCCGATAGTTCCATTACGTATCGCACGCGCTATTTCACTGAAGTTAAGGTGGAGTTTATCCTGCAGCTTTTGATGTGCGATGAATCGAACCCGCGCTCCGTTGGTTTTCAGTTGGCGACGCTGGTGCAGCACCTGCGGAGCATGCCGGCAAACTTGCAACAACAGGGCAGTGCTGATTCCCAGGACGAAGAACATTTGCCACTTTTGCTGGCTGAGAAAATTCAGATTATGGTGCAGCACGCAGTACTTGAAGATCTTGCAGCTCGGGATTCTGACGGGAATCTGGCGGCTTTGGAAGAGCTGCTGCGCACTTTGAAAGGGAATCTGTTCGATCTTTCCGCGCTGTTAACGGCCCACCACTTTAGCCACGTCCCCATTTCTAGATTTAAGCCTTCATTTTAAGCCATGCTCTACCAAGCAACTCACCTTACGCATTATAAGTATGAAGAACCAGTGGCCCAGTGTCTTAGTGAGACGCGAATTACTCCGCGCACTTTTCTGCGGCAACGGGTTTTGAAAACAACTTTGGAAGTGCACCCGGAGCCTACTGTTTTAGAACGACGCAAGGATTATTTCGGCAATCACGTGGCAACGTTTTCTGTGTTTCGTACGCATGATCATTTCACGGCCAGTGCTACCAGCATTGTAGAAGTGGCGCCTCGGCCAGAGACTGTTTTGCCAGACATTTCGTGGGAGGAAGCGCAACTGGATTTGGCCGTGCATCTGGACGATATTTCACTGCAAGCCTACGAGTTTGTTTTCGATTCTCCGTTTGTTACCTCTTCTTTTGAGTTGGCGAAATATGCCCACCCTAGTTTTCCAGCAGGCAGGCCACTGGCGGAAGCGGTGCAGGAACTTTCGCATCGTATCCATACTGAATTTCTGTACAAACCAAAATCCACTTCCATTGATATGCCATTGCCAGAAGTGCTGCAGCAGCGCCGCGGCGTGTGTCAGGATTTCGCGCACATCATGATTGGAGCACTGCGATCTTTGCATTTATCAGCGCGCTACGTCAGCGGGTATCTGCGGAGTGGTGCGGACGTACAAGGGGCTGAGGCATCGCATGCCTGGGTTTCGGTATTTATTCCGGGGTATGGCTGGCTGGATTTAGATCCGACGAATGATGTGATTCCATCGGAGGGGCATATCACGCTGGCCTGGGGTCGGGATTATGGGGACGTGGCACCAGTGAAGGGAATTTCGTTGGGCGGCGGGAAACAGACAGTGGAAGTTGAGGTTCGGGTGACGCCCGTGCAGGCTTTGTGATGTTTTGTGATGTTTTTTGAGTTTAGGGCTTGATGCGGGGTGTGCGGATGTGTTATGTTGGGTGCATGAGATCGACGATTGCACTTCCGGCTCCGATACTTCAGAACGCCAAGCTTCGCGCCAAAGCTCGTAATGTCACACTGAGTGTTGTGGTTGAAGACGCCTTGCGTGCGCACCTTTCTGACGCCCAAACTGTGGAAATCGACTTCAAGCTGCACACGGTTCGGGGTAAATTGGTTAATCCTAATCTGGATCTTGATCGTACCAGTGCCATTTTGATTGCGGATGACGAGAGTAGCTACGCATGCAACTCCCAGACGTAAATATATTGATTTATGCTCATCGGGAAGAGTCACCTTTACATAACCGCTACGCTGCCTGGCTAATCAGGCTGGCCACTGGGAGAGAGCCTTTTGCCTTTTCCGAATCGGTGATGTCGGGCTTTGTTCGCATTGTTACCAACCCGAGCGTTTTCAATCCACCGTCCACTCCTGAGCAAGCCTTTCGATTTCTTAACGAATTCACTAAGCTCCCCCAATGTACTCTGTTGCGGCCAGGCCCAAATCACTGGCCTATATTTATACAGCTCTGCCTGGAACATTCAATTAAAGGGAAGATGGTTGCGGACGCGTCACATGCTGCGTTGGCCATTGAATCTGGCTGTGAGTGGGTTAGTGCTGACACCGATTTCGCACGCTTTGCCCCTGCCTTACGATGGCGCCATCTTTAAACATGAATTCCGAAGTTAGTGGGATAGGCCTCCGGCCTGTCCTATCCTACATCTGAATGCTGCCGCTTTATGACATTTTCGAGGGCCCGAAAAGGACAGGGTTGAAACCACCTCTAAGCTCATGAGGGATGCCCTGTAATTTTTTGGAAATCGGAATGAAAACTTCGCTCGCAAGCGAGCGGGCAGGCGGAATCGCCCGCCCCACACTCAATTCACTAACTTTCACTAGATTTGGAGCTGCGTTTGTGGGGCAGGCATTCAGCCCAATGCCGCATAGTTTTCCTGGAATCGGACAGCTTCAAGGTGTGAAGCGAAGCTATCAGGTTTTTGACAGACCGCTCCCTTGCGGTCACGGCTCTGTAGAATCAGTCCGTTACCGAGCCGTGACAGCGATTCCGCAACCGAAAAGTGAGTAGGGCGGAAAGGCTTGATTCTAACGTGCGCTGAGCGTTAGGGAGAGCAGGGGCGGAGCTACCAGCATAATCTGATTGTGATTTGGGGCTTGCATTGTCGGCGTATCTTGTATAG
>JANMWO010000175.1:0-2785 GCA_031394025.1 Acidobacteriota bacterium | reverse complement strand
TCCCCTTTTTAAATTCCGGCCTATCCCACTAACTTGCTGGTAAATTCATTCTCGCCGTGGACATCGGTTAGCCGCTGTTCCCTGCTCTGATATTGGTAGGTCAACTTGGTGTGATCCATGCCCAACAACCGTAAAATGGTGGCATTCAAATCATGACCGCTGAACGGGGATTCCATCGCTCGTAGGCCGAAATCATCGCTTGATCCCAGCACCTGACCTCCACGAATTCCTGCTCCCGCCATCCAGGAACAGAATGAGTACGGATGGTGATCACGCCCTTTTGCACCTTCGGCCAATGGTGTGCGCCCAAATTCGCTGGACCATACAACGACCGTTGAATCCAACAGTCCCCGGGCCTTCAAATCTGTTAATAGACCGGTGATTGGTTGATCCGTTTTCTTACACATCTTGGTGTGAGAAGTCATCAGGTCAGTATGGGCATCGTCCCAATCGTCGCCAATGTTAGTGCCCGAATACAGTTGGATAAAACGTACGCCGCGTTCTACCAGGCGGCGCGCCAAAAGACACTTCTTCCCGAAATCGTCGGTCAAGGGTTCGCCGATTCCATACAACTTTTTCGTTGCATCGGTCTCCTTGATCAGTTCCACCGCTTCGGGCGCAGAACTTTGCATGCGATACGCCAGCTCATAACTGGCAATGCGCGCTTCCAGTTCGGAATCTTCCTCACGCGATGCAAAATGACGACGGTCAATTTCATTGAGGAAATCGAGGGTATTTCTTTGGGCCTTGGGTGTGACACCTTGCGGAGTTGCCAGATTTAGAACAGGATGTCCGCTACCCCGAAATACAGTCCCCTGGTAAACTGCGGGAAGAAATCCTGATCCATAAGCTTGCGGTCCACTCTTGGTTGCACCATCGGACATCACCACAAATGCGGGCAGATTTTGGCTCTCCGTTCCTAATCCATACGTTACCCACGAACCTAAACAGGGATTGCCTGGAAATTGCGATCCAGTATTGCGAAGGTACAAAGCCGGGGCATGGTCGAAAGCTTCTCCGTAGCAGGAACGCAGCAAAGTAATCTCATCCATTTTTGTTGCCAAATGAGGATACAGCTCAGAAATCTCAATTCCGCTCTGTCCGCAGCGATTGAATTTCCAAGGGCTCCCGCGCATTGGTGCTTTGGAAAAATCAATGCGATTGGTCTTCAGTCCCTTGGCCATTTCTGCAGAAATAGTTTGACCCGACCGTTTGTTTAATTCCGGCTTAGGGTCAAACGTATCCACATGACTCACGCCGCCGTGCATAAAAAGATAAATCACAGCCTTGGCTTTTGGCGAGGAATGGGGCGTTTTAGGGGCTAGCGGATTTGTAGTTGCACCTTGAAGAAGTGAAGCTAGGGCAACAGAGCCAAAGCCCTTCCCTGCTTGCGATAGCAACTGGCGGCGAGATACATGATTCATTCGATAGACTCCAATTTTCAAGGTTAATCAACGTACAAAAATTCATTGCTATTGAACAGGGCTCGGATCAATTCAGCAGTAGCGCTGCGTTCCGATCCTAATTCCTGTTGCTGTTGCTTTAAGAATTCAGAAGCTCTAGTTGCTTCTTCTTTTACTGGTGGGCGTCCGTAAACCGCAAGCCATGCCTGCCCCACAGCGTCTTTACTGGCCAAAAGTATATCTGCCAATCGTTGCGATTCGCCAACAGTAAATGCACCGTTGAACAACGATAGAGATTGTGGTGCGGTGTTGGAAGATTCTCTTCTTGAGCAGGAGCGAATACCGTCGGGGCCATCGAAGGTTTCAAACATGGATGAACGGAAGGTGCGACGAGAAAACAGATAGACGCTGCGTCGACGATGCTCGGTGGCATCGTTGGTCAAGATCCACATGCTATCTGGACGTTGGCTCATCCCAAAGAATTCTTCAGCAGGCACCGGAGGCACAACGGGTCGTCCATACATTTTCAAATTCAGTCCACCGGATGAAGACAGAATAGAATCGCGCATCTCTTCCGGTGTAAGCCGACGACGTGAAAAGTGAGTCAACCAGATATTTTGCGGGTCCTGTGAAAGTGCTTGGGTACTGGGCTTGGCCTCCAGTTGGTATACCTCTGACGTCATAATTTGTTTGTGCAGTTTTTTCAGCGACCAACCATTTTCTTTGAACTCTACAGCAAGTGAATCCAGTAATTCAGGGTGTGAAGGGGCCGATCCTTTACGTCCGAAATCGCTGGTGGTGGCAACTAAGCCGCGTCCAAAATGATATTGCCAAACGCGGTTAACCATAACCCGCGCTGTGAGTGGATTTTCCGGTGATGCGATCCATTCCGCCAATGCTTTTCGACGATTAGTCGTTTCCGATTCCTTGGCAGGCTCAGGGCAATCCATACCTCCCAGTGCGCTGAGGAACCCGGCATGCACTTCTTCGGCAGGTTTTCCGCCTTTGCCTGGAAGATAGGTGCGGGGCGATTCGCGGGAAAGGTCTTTGACTGACGGCGAAAATGGACCGGCCTTGAACCCGGTATACATTTTGACCAGAGCAACTTCAATTTGATGCAGCTTATCCAGATCTTCAGGAGTCATGGCGGCACGAAGTTTTTCGTCGGAACTGTTCTTCACTTTTTCTTTGTAAGGGGCATAGAGGCTTTCCAACTGATCGCCATACTCGCGCAACTTCGCTTGTCGCAATACTTCGGCCAAGTCGTAACCGCGGGCCATATCGTAATGCAGAAACACGCGAGATTTTTCCATGGGCATGAAGATCGCACGCAAACGGTAATAATCTTTTTGAGGAATGGGATCGTACTTGTGGTCGTGACA
>JANMWO010000174.1:0-33567 GCA_031394025.1 Acidobacteriota bacterium | reverse complement strand
CCACACTCAAAAAAACAATCACCAATCCTCCCCACCTCCATTTCCCACAATTTCTACCACTTACCCTTCACGCCAATCCATCCACTAAACTCACCTGCTCTAATTTCAACCAGGAAGTCAAAACCGCTGCGCAGCGTTCTTCCTGCATAAAGGCCTAAGCAAACCGCAAGGGGAGCAAAGGCCCTCGGATCGATTCGAGTTTCAATTCAAAAGTACACCGATCAAGGTCACGGAAAACCTGGATCACTTCAACGGTTGGGGAACCTGAAAAGTGAGCTGGTAACACCAGCAAGGCTGCTGTGGTGGGCAGTCTAAAGGGCGAAGTGTCTTTGATCGGTAATCTTGTTTTCAATCACGCATCAGTGTGTTCAAAATCAAAATTCAATCGCGCCACACATCCGCTTCTATCCTGCCGATTCTCCAACGTCAATTGCCCCCCATGCGCTTCAGCAATCTTCCGACTCAGCACAAGGCCAATTCCTGAACCCGCTGGTTTTGTTGTGAAAAAGGGCACAAATAAATTCGCCGTGCCCGACAGTCCAAGCCCCTCATCTTTTACCAAGACTTCCAGCTTGGTACTCGTCTTACTCCAACTCACAACCACCAATTGACTGCCAGTTTCAAGTGACGCATCCACTGCATTGCGCAACAAGTTGATCAGCAATTGATCCAGTTGATCTCCATCCGCTTTCATAACGAACTCCGGACCATAATCAATGCGCACGCTCATCCGTGTTTCCAAACGCACTGCCCGTTCCACCCAATCCCGAACAGGCACCGCTGCCCACACAGGACGCGGTAATCCGGCCAGCTTGGCATAGGCCCCAGTGAATCGACCCAGCGCTTCTGACCGGCTTGCGATCACCGAAAGTCCACGAGTCATATCGTCCCGCCAATCTTCCGGTAACGGCTCGCGTTTCACCATTCCTTCCAGCGTGCCTGCAATAGACTTGATCGGCGTCAGGGAATTGTTCAGTTCATGACCCAACACGCGCACCAACCGTTGCCAGGCTTGCAGTTCCTCTTCGCGTAAGGCACGAGTAAGATCTGTGATGACCAGCATCTGATGCGGTTTGCCGCCTTCCCGAAATGTGGATCGGCTGATGCCCCATCGTCCGGCACCGCTCGGAAAGGTTCGTTGAATGGTTTGCGATAGCTCACCGCGAAGACAATCGGAAAGTCCCAACGTCTCCGCATCGCGTGATAGCAACCGTTCTGTGGGTTGTGCCAACAGTCGAGCTCCGGCGTGATTCACCAACTGCAATCGGTTCACTTCATCGAAAGCGAAAATACTTACATCAATTTCTTCCATCACTTTCCGCAACAGGGCAGTGGCTTCCAATGCGCCCAGGCGTTGCGAATGCAGCGTTTCGCCCATCGCATTCACTTGCTGCATTACTTCGGAAAGTGCATCGCCACCCAGCGCATCGCGGGCACGAATAGAAAAATCTCCCTGACGCATGGCTTCCAATAAATTGGCTACCGTACGTAGTGGACCGGCTACTTTCTCGCGTACAGAAAATGCCGCAAACAGCCACACACTGGCAATCAAGAGAGTCAATGTCCAGAATACTTTTCCGGAATGTCCGCCCGTCCAAAGCAGATAAAGTGCAATCACAGAACCAGGGAAACCAGCAAGCAGAGCCCACAGCAGAATGCGTAGCTCATGCCCAAATTGCTTCATAACCCATAGCGCTCCAACCTGCGATACAGCGCGCTGCGGCTTAATCCCAATGCCTTGGCCGCATGGCTGACATTACCGTTATGCTTCTGCACCGCCTTCTTAATCAGGAAGCTCTCCACTTCTTCAAGACTCATCTCTTCCAATCGCCCACTAGGTTGCGCCGTGCGGATGGCCAGGTCGGCAACTCGAATCAGGTGGTCGGTGGACATCAGCACGGCTCGCTCCACCACGTGGTTCAACTCCCGCACATTTCCACGCCAGGAATTTTCCTGCATCTGCTTCATCGCGATACTGTCGAACCCCACAACCTGCTTCCGATACCTCGCCGCATGCGCTCTTAAAAAGTGAGCCGCCAGCAAAGGAATATCTTCACGACGTTCCCGCAACGGCGGCAGATGAATTTCAATCGTGTTCAAACGGAACAGCAGATCCTGACGGAAGCGATTTCCTTCAGCCTCCAAATTCAAGTCTGCATTGGTAGCCGATATCACCCGCACGTCCACCCGCTGCGTTTTCGACGATCCCACACGTTCCATCTCGCCAGTTTCAAGAACCCGCAGCAGTTTCGATTGCAGATTAAAAGGAACGTTGGCGATCTCATCCAAAAACAGCGTGCCATCGTCAGCCAACTCAAAGCGACCCACTCGGTCAATCTTCGCGTCGGTGTATGCACCCTTCACATGGCCAAACAATTCGCTTTCAAAAACACCCTCAGCAAGCCCACCGGCGTTGACCGTGATCATCGGCTTCTGCGATCGATTCGATAGCGTGTGCAGTGTGCGCGCAATCACTTCCTTGCCCGTACCCGGTTCTCCCGTGATCAGCACATTGGCATCGGAAGGGCCTACCCGAGCCAGCATCTCCAGCACTGGTCGCATGGAGGGAGCTTCGGCGATCATCAACGGCCGCCCTTCCGCGCGTAGCAATTGATTTTCTGCCTCCAACCGCCGCCCACGTCGCAATGCTGTGCTCAATTCTTCTTGCGTACGAACAATGGCCACCAACCGGGCATTGTCCCAAGGCTTTTGAATGAAGTCCCGTGCACCCCGCCGCATCGCTTCAACGGCCAATTCCACGCTGCCCCAGGCGGTCATCACAACCACTGGCATCATTGGATCGGCTTCCTGAATTGCCGCCAAAAGATCCAAACCCTCTTTTCCTGAAGTGGTGTCCCGCGTGTAATTCAAGTCCATCAACACTACGTCGTATTCTTTGCGCTCCAGCGCTGGAAGCAACTCCTGGGGAGAAGTCACTGAGTCAATCTGGAAGCCTTCCGCCTTCAACAAAAGACGCAGGGCTTCCAGGACGTCCGGCTGGTCATCGGCAATCAGAATCCGACTCGCGTTGTTGCGGCTAGTCACTTATTGTCTAATTTGGTGTTGTCGAATTCAGCAAACACTGCCTTGCGCAGCAACCCCGGAGGCAGCAATCCCTGCTCCAGAATGAAATCGTGAAAGCGCTTCACGTCGAACTTGGCACCAAGCTTTTTCTCCAGTTCCGTGCGGATTTCCATCAACCGGGAGTATCCATAAAAGTACGACGTCGCTTGGCCCGGTGAACGGAATGTGTACCGATCCAGTTCCTGCTTAGTCATCGCCTCAGATAGTACGCAATCTTCGCGCAGAACGCGGCCCGCTTCTTCGTAAGAAGTTTTTCCACTCTGCAATTCGGGATCAAGATAGGCTCTGGCGGCGCGCATCAGCCGCATCAGCAAGGAACATAGTTTGCCTTCGTCAGGAAGATAAGGCAGCATGACCGCCTCCGTATAAAGTCCCCAACCCTCCACGTTGGCCGAATTAAACGCAAACACCGCCCGTGCCGTGGATACCCCGTTTTCAATCATTTTGGCGAACTGCATTTCATGGCCGGGCCGTAGTTCATGCACCGTCAGCGACCAGGAAATGGCGCCATAAGTGAAATCATCGGATGCCAATCCTTTTCCATCTTTCGTTGGAACCACCAGCGGCAGTACGAATTCACCCATCTCTCCCGTGTTGCCGATCATCCGTGGAGGCCTCATATTCGGTGCCGGTTGCGCAGCCGATTCCGCCGGGCTGGCCAAACGAATCCGGGCATCGCGCGTGGGTAAAGTCACAATGTTTTCCCGCCTCACAATTTCTTCCACTTGCTTTAGGCGCTGCTGGTAATGGGGCAGAATCGCGTCACCGGTAATTTGATCTTTCTTTAATTCACGAATCACCGCCCGATAATCAGAGGCAGCCCAACCACGTTGCTTGGCCACCCTTGCGGCCACTTCGTTCATCTGGATTTGTAAATCACTGAACGCCGCCCGCGCCTTTGCCGCCAACTGATCCGCCTGGATATCTACACCGTAGGAATCAAGTGCAATACGGTATAACTCTGGTGGCAAACGGAAATCCTCACGGCTGCGTGGCAGAATTTCCTTACGAACAAATTCATTGTAAGCAGCAACCTGCTTTTTCACTTCCGCCAACGATACCTGATATCCGTCCAATTTGTATTTTTCAAACAGATCGCCAATGCCCTTCAAATAGGATTCGCTGTTGGCCAAATCTTGTTCCACTTCGTTGCGAAATGGACCAAGCAGTTTCTTGTCAGCCAATTTTTCCGTGACCAGTTTCTTGGCCTGTTCGACAATAGGCGTATAGCCTTTTTCCAGACCGGCGTATTTCTTCAAACGAACCATGGCCGCTGGTCGTAAACGCGCTGGCACCTGATCATCCAACAAGCCCCGCACTCCGCCGAAAATTAATTGCGATACCCGTGGGTAAGGCAGCTTCAATCTTTCGGTGACCTCTTCCGCTTTTAAGCTGTCCCTGGTGGCCTGAATCATGATCTCCAGATCCTGCTTCACCCGCGCGTCTTTCTCAATCACAAGACGTCGTTCCAGTTCCGTTAATGCTTTGCGTTCCGCCGCCTGACTTTCCAATTGCACGGCTTTACCAATGCGGCTCACCTGCTCTTCCAAGCCATCCATGCCCGTGCGCGATGCACCTTCAGGTGAATACTTGGCCTCAATTTCTAAAAGTAACTTGGCGTTCTCGTTGCTTCTGGTCACCCATTGCTTCTGCTCTGCGCCAACCACAGCGCCAGCCAATAACAAAATCAATCCCATTCGACGCATGATTTGTTTTCTACTTTCCTTCAATCCAACCATCCCGAATATCAATCACCCGATTCCCAAAAGTGGCGTTCCGTTCCGAATGCGTCACCTGGATAATTGTGGTGCCCTGTTCATTCAATTTCTTGAACATTTCCATTATCTCTTCCCCTTGCGTGGTGTGTAGATTGCCTGTAGGTTCATCGGCCAGAATTACTTTTGGATTTGCAATTACTGCCCGGGCAATGCCCACCAGTTGTTGCTGCCCACCGGAAAGTTGACTGGGGAACAGATCTTTCTTACCCACAATGTTGAAGCGATCCAAAACGTCGCATACCATGGCGTCGCGTTCCTGCTTGCGGATATTACGATAGCCCAGCGGCACGTCCAAATTTTCGTAAACCGTCAACGAATCCAGCAGATGGTAACTTTGAAAAACGAAACCAAAGTATTTCTTATAAACTTCAGACCGGTCTTTCTTGCTCAGTTTGTGAATGGCGTGTTCGTAAAAATGATACTCACCTGCCCATGACATATCATGCATGCCAATGACATGCAGCAAGGTGGACTTACCGGCACCGGATGGCCCCATGATGGACACGAACTCGCCTTCCGCAATATCCAGGTCTACTCTGCGCAGAACGTAGGAACGGGTAATGCCCTGTTCGAAATATTTTTCAACGCCGCGCAGCCGAATCATCTTAACTCAGAGCAACCCCGTGGGCCACTTCTTTGTCTTCTACAATCCTTCCGTCAAATAAGCGAATGGTGCGGTCTGCATACCTGGCATAGCGTGGATCGTGCGTCACCATGCAAATTGTCGCGCCGCCACGATGCAGTTCACGCAACAGATCCATCACCTGTTCGCCATTTGCAGAATCCAGGTTTCCGGTAGGTTCGTCGGCCAACAGAATTGCCGGATCGCCACCCAAAGCGCGGGCCACCGCCACACGATGCTGTTGACCTCCGGAAAGCTGCGATGGGTAATGCTTCACCCGGTGCGACATGCCCACCCGTTCCAGCGCATCCTGCACGCGCTTCTTCCGCTCAGCCCCGCCCATGCCCCGATACGTGAGCGGCAACTCCACGTTTTCGTAAACCGTCAAATCGCCAATCAAGTTGAACGCCTGAAAGATGAATCCAATCTCACGATTGCGAATTCTTGCCCGATCACTCATCTTTAGCGATTCAACGGGCTTCCCGTTGAGGATGTACTTCCCTCCACTGGGCGAATCGAGTAGCCCTAAAATGGCAAGTAACGTGGACTTACCGCAACCTGATGGTCCGGAAATCGACACGTATTCACCTTTGCCAATACTCAAATGAATCCCCGCCAAGGCGTGGGTTTCCACTTCATCGGTCAGGAAGACCTTGGTAACGCCTTCCATTGACAACAAGGGTTGTGCAGCAGTACTCATCTTTTAATTCCTTTTACTTGGCTATCTACTTCAACTTCAGGCGATCCTGACTATCGTACTGCGACATGTCAGACAAAATAACGTGGTCACCCAATTTCAATCCTTCCAGGATCTCAATTGAGGTAACTGAACTTCTTCCCAACTTCACCGGCACGCGGATTGCTTCTTTGGTCGTTGGGTCAAACTTAAACATTTTCACTGTAGTGTTGGTCTGCCCAAACACTGGCCGACCCATAAACAAAGCGTCGGCGATTCGTTCAATATCAATGGTTCCATCCACGCTGAGGTCTGGCCGCGCGCCTTGCGGTAATGCTTCCGTCAGTTTGACGTCAATCGTAACGGTTCCGTTTGCAGAAGCCGGATCAATTCTTGAAACCGTGCCAGCAATCAGCCCGTTCCGCGTGTCAATAGACGCTATCTGGCCCACCTGAATGTCTTTCGCCTGTGTCTCAGCAATTTTCAATTCTGCTTTCAACTTCCAAGGCTGGGCCACTTTCGCCAGCAACTCTCCAGGGGCCACCCGCTGGCCAACTTCAACAGGCAACTGCTGCAGAACACCAGCAACTCCTGCGCGAATTTTTAATTGATCCACCTGTTTGCGCTTCAGTTCATAAGCCGCCCGCAAGTTTTCAATCTTCACTTCTTCGGCATATAGTTGCGCTTTGATTGAGTCAAGGTTGATCAGCAGCCGCTTCTTTTCTATCTCCGTCCGTCCTTCCAACTCCTCGGCTTTCGCCTTGGTCAGCCGATATTCCAAGTCCGCCTTCAATCCAAGTTTGGTGAGTGCCTCATCTCGATCCGCCGTCAACCGTGCCTGATTCAATTCCGAACCAGTCTTGGCGGTGGACGCAGTAAGATCCAGATGCTGGCTTTCCAGACGAACCTTCAAATCCTTCATCCGGGCTTCTTCTTCCTTCACTTGCCATTCCGCAGCGAACGCGGCATTCTCCAACTCCTGATTATTCAGTACGAGTAAAATGGTGTCAGGTTTCACGGTTGCGCCCGGCCTGAGGATTATTTTTTCAACCCGGCCATCGGTGTTGGCTGGAATTAGCAGCACTTCTTCCGGAACCAGGGTTCCCAAACCGCGCACTTGACGAATCATCGGACCACGTTTCACCGTGTCTGGCCATACCGTAGCGAAATCCACAGATTGGGCTGCTTGGGGCAACCGATTCACACCCCACATGCCTGCTCCCACAATCGAAACCAGGAAAGTTCCAATCACTGCTCTTTTAATCAGCCGTTTGCGGCCTGCTCCTTCTCGTGGTTTGTCCATGGTGATTGCTCCGACTATTCTAATGGCACCCCGGGCACCAATCGCATTGCCATCTCCAAGTGATTGTAAACGATACCGTTGCTTTCTGAGCACAGTAATCTTGAAAACCTGAAAGTGTCCGGTATTGGGATCGGCTTGCCCAGCCTCGCGCACTGCATTTGACAGACAGTTTTACAATAAGAGTAAGGACGTTGCCGAAGTGAAAAAGAAATCAATCGAAATCATTCTTCCGCAGGACAAAGAAACCCTTGTGAAACGAGTTTCGCGTGCGGTCCTGGGAAATACACCGCCCACTAAAGCGATCGTACCCAAAAAAGACAAGCCTTCGAAACATAAAAAACAGGAAGAGCAAAACTGGAACGAAGGCTAGAAGTGATATTTCAGTCGTTCCGTTAAGCCATTGGTTTCATTAGAAAGAATTAGTCATAAGAAATGAACTGAGCTTGGGCTTGTCAATAATGAATTGTAAAGATCTTTGAAGATATTTATAAATCCCTAATTTTGCAGGGCTTGTTCCGTTTTTGTCATGCTAGACTATGTGCCAGACCCCCTATAATGGCTGCAACGTGAACATTAGGCAGCCGAAGGATGAGTTTGCGAAATCATGAATCGAAATACTAAACAACGAAGAGCTCTTCGCGAAGTGATCGAAGAGAACGACCGCCCACTAAGCCCACCGGAACTGCTGGCTTTGGCCAGCGTAAAAGTTGATGGTCTCGGTATCGCCACTGTTTACCGCACCATAAAGTCACTATTGGAAGATGGGGCGCTGGCTCAAGTGGACCTCCCTGGGGAACCACCGCGCTACGAACTGCCCGGCAAGCGCATGAACCACCATTTTCAGTGTAAGACTTGCCGCAAAGTGTTCGACGCTCCTGGGCACTTGGATGCCCCACAAGCCTTGGCCCCATTTGAATTTTCAGTGAGTGACTACTCTTTGATGTTGTATGGTACTTGCAAAGATTGCCTTGCCACCTCGGCTACAAAATAATCGACCGCAGGATTTGTTGAGAAAATGTTTCGATTCAGTCTATAGTAGTCGGGTGATTCGCAAATATTCTCTGCTTCTCTTAGCCGTTTCCTTGGTGAGCGCCGCTCCCAAACAAACTGCGCTGGACCGTTACGTTGCCTCCCCAGACTCTTCCTTTAAGTATTCTGTTGTTAAGAAAACCGAGACGGCAACGGGTACCGTAACCGTCTTGGACATGACCTCCCAGACTTGGCGCAAGCCCGATGAAATCAATCGTACGGAATGGCGCCATTGGGTAAATATCGCCCGTCCTGCAAAACTCACAAGTTCTATTGCGTTCCTGTTTATCACCGGTGGGTCCAACTTATCGCCAACACCGGGGGCTATGGATCCTCGACTCTTGCAGATTGCCGAAAGCTTAGGTGCCGTCACCATTGAAGTCAAAATGGTTCCCAATCAGCCGTTGGTATTTTTGGATGATCCGCAGAAAAAGCAGCGGGTGGAAGATTCTTTTATCGCCTACACCTGGAACAAATACATGGCGACCGGTGACGAAACATGGCCAGCCCGGCTGCCCATGACCAAGGCTGCCGTGCGTGCCATGGATGCCGCAACCGCCTATTTGGCTTCTGCCGAAGGTGGTGCCGTGAAAATCGACAGATTTGTAGTAGCCGGTGGATCAAAGCGCGGCTGGACCACCTGGACCACTGCTGCTGTGGATAAACGCGTCGTAGCTATTGCACCCCTGGTGATTGATTTACTCAACATGATGCCTTCGTTCGTCCATCATTACCGGGCCTACGGATTCTGGGCCCCCTCTATTTTTGATTACTACGAACAGGGCATTATGGATCGCACTGACGATCCGAAATATAAAAAGTTGCTGGCCATCACCGAGCCCTATTCCTATAAGGAACGTTTCACCATGCCCAAGTTCATGGTGAACGCCGCCGGGGATCAATTCTTTCTGCCCGATTCCTGGAAGTTCTATTTCCGCCAATTGAAGGGCGAAAAGCATTTGCGGTACGTACCCAATGCCGACCATTCGTTGCGCAACTCCGATGCCTGGGAATCTGTCATTGCCTTTTACGAATCGGTGATTAAAGGGACTCGTCGTCCAGATCTGGATTGGAAACTGGAGAAGGACGGTAGTTTACGGGTCACCAGCAAGGATAAACCTACCGCTGTAAAGCTTTGGCAGGCCACCAATCCCGATGCTCGCGATTTCCGTTTAGAAACTTTGGGGCCGGTTTATAAAAGCAAAGAAGTGCCGATGCTGAAAGATGGTGTTTGGCTGGCTAAGCCAGAAAAACCTGCTAAGGGATACTCCGCTTATTTTGTAGAAATGACTTTCGCCAGCGGTGGCCAGTTCCCGTTCAAGTTCACCACCGGGGTGCACGTCACGCCCGATACATATCCCTACGGGCCGCCGGTGAAGGGTCAAACTAAAATTGGGCCCCTTCCCAAAAAGAATTAGCCGAACAGGTAATCAAAAAGCGATTTTCTGGGCAACGCCGCATGAGCCTGATAGGCTGCAGCCAAGCCGATTTTGGTCTGATTTAATTCCAGGATGGCAGAGGGTAAATCGGCATCTTGAATCTCACTGATTTGGGCTTTCAAGGACAGTTCCAACTTGGAACCATCGTCAATCGCCGTTGAAATTTGATTTTGGGCAGTTCCATAAAAAGCCAATTGGTTGTTCAGATGGTCCGCTGCAGTTTGGATCGCACTGAGTGCCGCTTGGATTCCCGGCGTGTCGTTATTCGCCAATGCGAGTCGTAAAGCGTTGACTGCCCCAAAGACACTTTTACCCGGTGCAGTGTTGTCAAAAATTTGATCAGCCGTGCGAGCAATTTGAAAGCGTACCCCGTTCTGATTTTCCGCCAGCCGTGTGCTGGAAACCGCCCCAGCATAGGGTGCCACCCCGTTGGGCTGCGAAAGATCTACTGTGTAAGGGGCTACTTGGTCCGTGTCGCCGCTAAAAAGATATCGACCTTGTACCGATGCCCTGCTGGTTGATACCAGTTGTCCTAAAACAGCTACCACTTCATTGGCTAACGTGGGCCGTTGATTGGCTGGGGAAGCGTCGTTCAGCCCTTGGGTACCCAATGTTCGGACCCTTTCCAGCGCTTTCACGGCGCTTTGCAGTGTAGTTTCAGCGGTGTCTACTTCGGTTTTATACTGATCCAGGTTGCTTTTAATCTGCCTGGAATTTTGAAGTTCAGCACGCGTTGCTAACAGAATGTCCACGTGGTCTGGGTCATCGGAGGCAACTCGCAATCGCAGGCCGCTCGATATCTGTTCTTCCGCAACATTTTGACGCCTTTGCGTCCGTTGGATGTCAGCGAGAAACCTTTGATTTGCTGTGTCAAGATACTGAATCATCGAATGAGCCCTAAGACCGTATCGGTCAAGCTGCTAATTACCGTCAATAATTTCGATACCGCCTGATAGCCTCGCTGCACCTGCAACACATAAGCGGCCTCCTCATCTAAGGAAACACCAGAAGCGTCCTGCCGAATGGTTCTGGCCTGACTCAACAGTTGCGTTTCTGTGTTTTGGTTGGCTTTCGCATCGGCTACCGATCCGCCCACTTTTGCAGCAATGGAGCCGTAAAACTGGGTGAAGTTATAGCCGTTGATCTGTGGCTGCTTGGCAAGGTCGGTAAGATTGAGTGCATTTCCATTGCCCCCCGGCGCAGTGGCCAGCGCCGCAGCAATCTCTTCTGGTGCTAATTGCGTTACGGAAAGGGTTGCCGCAGTTCCACCCGCTGGGTTGTAGTTGAACAAGTTATTGACTGGCGCAGCGCCGTTCAAATCTACTCCTGCGGCCAAAGTTTCATTCACTTTATCGGCAACCGTTTGGGCTAGCGTGTTCAAATCCCCGGAGTAGGAAATGTATTTTTTATTGCGGTAATCAAGCAAGGCACCCAGACGCCCGGTCTGGAAATTGGCGGTAATATCTTGACCGCCGGAATCCTGAATCTGAACTTCATTGTTCACAACTACAGAGCTAATCGACAGCGCCTTGTCCCCAATCACCCCTAATGTCTGACCGCCCAAATATACGGAAATTGAGCCATCGTCCTGCTGCAACGCCTTGAAATCTGCATACTCGGAAAGATTTTCTAACGATTTATAAAGTCGCGATTCTACCCCGCCATCTTGCGTGATACTGCCATCTACCCGAACTGCTTTATTGAAGGAGGCGATGTCCGCTAAAGTACTGTTGATTCTTGAAATCGCCGAACTAACTTCCTGTTCCGTACCCTGTGCCGAACGGGCCAAACGGTTTGCCGTTGTATTGAAATCGCTGGCCAAAGTCTGGGCCTTATCCAGTACCGCTTGCCGTCCCGTGATGGAATTGGGGGCTACCGCCAACTGCGTAAACGAACTGAAAAAGCTGCTTAACGACGATGCGATTCCTAAATTCTCACCCACTGGAAGGGCCTGTTCCACCTGACCCAGCGTTTCAATTTGCTGGTTGGCCCGGCCTAATCCATTTTGGCGTCCCCAGACGGAGGCTTCGTTGTATTTATCTCTTGAGGAAATTACGTCCCCTGCGGCAATTCCATCGCGGAACGATACAATTTCCTGACGTTGCCGGGCATACCCTGGCGTGTTCACATTGCTGACGTTGGTTTGCGCCGCTTCCAAGCTTCGCTCAAAAACTCGCATTGCCCCCGTTGCTGCATATAGTGCTGTTGTTAAACTCATGTCGTTATACTGCCTCTAAGCCGTTAACCCAGGAGGCAATTGTCCCCCCGGTTCCGCTCCATACTTCAGAAACGTTCCAGCCGCGTCGTAAGCTGAGCCTGTGGGTGCCACCCGTTCCCGCCATTTCCCGCTTAAATCTAAACCTTGGTCGACCAGCAATTGTAATGCAGCCAGTTCCGACAGCATTAATTTCTTGCTGGCTAGCGGCAATTCCGACATCTGTGTGGCCAGTTCTTCCAGTACCGCAGCAGCCTCCCAAGGCATGTTCGCGGCAAGATGCTCTCTTGCTTTACTGACCAAATTTATGTGCTTCTGCATGGTTACTCTGACGGTGTAAAGTCCGCCAGTCCTTGCGATAAAGCGTCTTCAATCAGTTTTTTGCTGGTAGCTTTGCTATCGGGCTTGTAGCGACCCGATTCCACTTCCTTGGCCAGCTTGTCTAATTTAGCCGTTCGCTCTGGAGAATCTTCACTCTGGGCGTTAATTGCCGAGCTCAAACTGGATAACGTGGTGGTATCGGTAGCCCCCGATGCAGGATCGGTGGAACCATCGCGGATTTTTCCGTAGCCCGTCTCAACGCGATTCGGTTCTTTGCCTTTCACCGGTTGGTTGGCTATGTTCTTCAGATTGGCATCGTCTATTCGCATATTGTGGGTTTCATTTCCCTGTTGCTCTTATCGTCCTACGGTTGCTGACCTTTAGCAATTCTGTGAAGAATTCACTTTCAGTTGCTTTACACTAAGAGAAGATCAAGATCCGATGCCCAAACGTTCACAGAAACAAATAGTGTTGCTCGTCCTCTTCTTATCGGTCAATCCCACCTTTGCCCACGACGTAATCACCACAAAACTTACCTGGACCCGGGAAATCTCCCGCATCGTCCGAAAGCGCTGCGCTTCCTGCCATCGCGAAGGTGGTTCCGCGCCCATGAGTTTGGCCACCTATGAAGAAACTCGCCCCTGGGCCGTGGCCATTCGCGAAGAAGTGCTGGCCCGTTGTATGCCGCCTTGGCCAGTTGTCCAAGGCTATGGGAATTTTCAGCACGAACTGGCGCTATCCGGACAGGAAATTTCTAATCTGGCGAATTGGGTGGAAGGTGGAGCCCCAGAAGGTGAGCCGCAGTATTTGCCATCGCACGCCCACGTTGAATCGCTGCCGAATGCACCAATTCCTAAAGGCCGACCCATCCTTCTTCGTAACGGATTCCGCGTGTTGCAGGCTTCGCGCATCACCGCGATTCAAGTAACCCCTCAAGATCGCCAGTTGAAGTTACGCGCAGTGTTGCCCAATGGATCTGTGGAACCGCTAGCCTGGTTATTGCCCAACAAGACAGGCAAGCGAATCACGTTGGTGTATCAGAATGCTTTGCTTTTGCCGGCCGGAACGCTTTTTGAAACGGAACCAGCCGAAGACGTAACGTTCACCCTCATCGTAAGTCCACTACCTGCACATTAAAGGCCACCGTGTTCACCACCTGCAAACTTTGAAATTGCACCCAAACGCGGTGCACCCCAGCCCTTGGGAAAATCACGTTGAATTGAATTTGCGGACCTGCTTCGGGGAACTCTGGATGCCCATGGATCAGGTCAATCAAATCGCCACTAGCGGCCAATAAATGTCCCCAGGCACCTAAATATGGCTCCAATCCCTGATGCGGACTGATGCGAAAAAAGAGCAGTGTTTTCTTCCCGGCAATCGGTTGGGGCGGTTCCGTTACAAGTTCCACATGCAGATTTGCGCCTTCCTTAGGTTTCATATCCACCAACAGTTTCGGCGCAGGCTTGCGCTCACCGGCGATGAAGAAGGTTCGTGATACTAACTGTGGCGTCCCACCCTTGGGGTAAAAATCGGCCAGCATTCGATATTCACCGGGTTGCGTGAACGTATGGTTCAGCGTGAAAGTTCCATTAGCATTCAACAGCGGATGGACATGGGCGAAGGAGTTAAGGTCGCTACTGATGGCAAATAGATGAAACAGCTTTTCGTGGACTTCTTCAAATTCTCGAACACGCTTTTTCTTCAAAGGATCGACCACTTCCAAATGAAGTTGCACGGCCATACCAGGGCGGGGAACTGTTGGTTCAAACCAGAATTTCACAGGATATTCCACTGGTTCCGGTAAACCAGCCTCAAGCTTCATGCCGCAACGGGGACACTTGCCCGGACCCTTGGAACGTACGTCAGGGTCCATGGGGCAAATGAAATCGACAGGCGCCTGCTGACCCCAGGCACCAGCACCTATCGCGAGCAGAGTAAATAACCGGCGGGTGAACATTATGGTTCAAAGGGCCATTGCGCGGTGGTGGAATATCCTCCATCGCAATAAATGGTTTGCCCAGTGATGTAATCCGCAGCCGGGGAACTCAGGAATACAGCCAGCCCGGCAAGGTCCTCAGGGGTTCCCAGCCGAGGGTTCGATTGCGTACCTTGCAGCCAATCCTTCATATGCCCAGCTTTCCACATTTCCCGATTCAGGTCGGTAACAATAAAGCCTGGGGCAATGCAATTCACCTGAATATTATGACGACCCCATTCCGCAGCCAACGCCCGTGTCATGCCAGCGATTCCCGATTTCGTCATGGCATAAACAGTCAGGTAAGGTAGACCATGCCCCGAAGTAAGACTGCCGATATTGATGATTTTGCCACCCTTGCCGCTCTCCACCATACCTTGACCAATCTGCTGCGTCAGTTCAAACAACCCATGCAGATTTGTGGTCATAATGCGGTTGTATTCTTCCTTCGAATACTGCGCCATATGCTTGCGAACATTGGTTCCGGAAACATTGATCAGAATATCAACTTTGCCGCGCAGCTCCTTTGAAAGCGCTTCAATGGAAGTGGGGTCGGCCACGTCTAACTGGTGCGACGTGGCTTGATAGCCTTGCGCTTTAAGAGCAGATGCTTCCTCGTTTAGCTTGTCTAGTGAACGAGCTGCCAGAATAGTGGTCGCTCCAGCGGCGGCAATTTCTTTGGCGATCGCTAATCCGATACCGCGACTGGCTCCGGCGATGAGGGCCGTCTTGCCAGAGAGTGAAAATAAGCTTTGAATGGACATTCGTCCTTGTAGTTTAACAAGGTGTCACTGACTCAATGGGTTTTCCAGTTGGGTGCATGGACACCCATCTCAAACACCGCTCCCTCGCGGTCACGGCTCGGTTAGGTGTACCAGTGCTTATACACTTTCCAGGTTCAGCAGCCATTCCTTGCGATGCAAGCCACCCGCATAGCCTCGCAGTTCCCCTCCGCCGCCAATCACTCGATGACACGGAACCACAATCGCCAGCGGGTTGCGGGCGTTGGTTGAACCCACTGCGCGCACGGCTTTGGGGTTGCCAATGTGCGCCGCTAACTGCCCATAGCTCCAAGTTTCTCCGCGTTTGATTTCGCGCAAGGCGTGCCAGACGGTTTGTTGGAATTGCGTACCACCGGAATCGAACGGAAGGCCGTTGAAGTCATCGGCGGTACCTGCAAAATAGTGCTTCAGGCGGTCCACCAATCCATAGGTTTCTCCCTTAGAAGTTTCTTCCACTGGTCCAAATCGTTTCTCCAATTTTTGATGCACTATGGCCCAGCGGTCCACAAAATCCACAGCGCAAATTCCATCGGCAGTTGCGGCGACTCGCAACGAACCAATGGGAGTTTCCATTTCAGCAACGGTGATCTTTTTCATATTGAGGCTCCTTTCATCCACAGGTGCATAGCGGCATAGGCGCGCCAGGGCCGCCATGACTCGGCATGTTGTTCCAACTTTTTCGGATCTTTCATATCCATGGCTTTCATCAGGGCCAGGTCGCTGGCCGGAAACGCGTCGGGTTCGCCAAGTGCGCGCATGGCAATATAGTGACCAGTCCAGGGGCCTATTCCAGGCAGCGCCACCAACGTTTCCACGGCATGTTCCAGGTTCTGCGTCTCACTCAGAAAGTCAGGATGATCGGCGAATTGCCGGGCGACGGCGCGCAACGTTTCGGCCCGCTTTAAGGGCAGTCCGATGGAGGCAAGGTCGGCATTTAGCAATACTGATGGTTCCGGGAATAAGCCGGGCTTGCCCCACTTGGCGGCCAATCTTCCAGTAAGTGTACTGGCCCCGGCAACGGTTACCTGTTGCCCTAAAATGGCCCGGATGGCCAACTCGAATTCATCAAAAGCTCCAGGCACGCGCAGGCCAGGATGCTTGTCTAGCAGTGGGCCCAGCACTGGGTCTTTACCAAGATCGGCGGCGATCAGCAGAGGTTCGGCGTCGAGGTCAAACAAGCGACGGACTTTGGTCACCACCGATTGCAAGGCAGCCGGTTCCACGCGGGTTAAACGCAATTCGATAGAACGTTTTTCTGGACGATGGCGCACTTCCAGAGTGCCATGCCCTTCCTTGGTAGGAAAGTTGCGACGATAGCAATCGGGCTCAATGGTTTCCACTCCGGCGATGGCCCGTGGCGTTAGAAAGCGGATGACACCAGCCCAGGAATATGGTTCCGCATAAGGGAGCCGTAGTGTAAGCCAATCATCATCAAAGACGGCCTTGCGCGATTTTCGCAGTTCTGTAGGCGATTTTCCGAGTGCGGATTTCAGGGCATCGTTAAAGCGGCGAATACTTTTGAATCCCGCATGGAAGGCGATTTCACCAAGCGGCAGCGTGGTTTCCTCAATCAGTTTACGGGCAAAGTGCAACCGTTCCACGTGGGCAATGGCTTGTGGAGAAGCTCCCAGTTCTTCCTGAAACAGGCGACGTAAATGTCGGTCGCCAACGCCCAGTTTATCCACTGAAAGTTTGCCCTCGGCAATTAAACGCAAGGCGCGTCGGACGGTGGCGGAGGTCCCTACCCAGGCTGGGGAGCCAGGAGCGGTATCGGGTCGGCAGCGTTTGCAAGGGCGGAATCCATTGGATTCTGCGGCGGCAGCGCAGGGATAAAAGCGAATGTTTTTACGAAGTGGCGGGCGTGCTGGACAGATGGGTCGGCAGTAGATCCCGGTGGTGATCACGGCTGTGAAGAATTTGCCATCAAAGCGACGATCGTGAGCGGCAAGGGCTTGGAAGCAGGCTTCGGTATCGCGGTACATGATTGAGGATAGCTGGATTTCAGGATGATGACTAGCCAGATTCGGACGTTGCTATTATTACGGTATGACTTCGGTGAGAATGGACAAGTGGCTATGGGCTGCACGATTCTTTAAGACGCGCACGCTGGCTGGACATGCGTGTGATTTGGGGCGGGTTGATTCCAATGGGCAGCAAGCCAAGGCAGCGCGCGATGTGCGGATGGGTGACTTGGTCCGTGTGAAAAACGAAGGCGGCGAATTTCAAGTGGAGGTGCTATGTCTGAGTGAAATGCGCGGTCCGGCGGCGGTGGCCCAGACGCTTTATCGTGAGACTGAGGCAAGCCGGGAACTGCGCCTTAAAGTGGCACAAGAGCAAAAAGCGTTAGGGAATTTCGGAACATTTGCTGAGGGTAAGCCATCGAAACGGAACCGTCGTGAAATGGACCGATTCCGGGGAAGAGGGTGAAGAACTTAATCGCCGCGGCCGAAGGAGGGCTGTTCCATGCCTGTCGGTTGGGAACGCATTTTGCGACGCGAGGGCCAATCCAGGCGCATGTCGGTGGTCACTTCATCGACCATTTCCACCGTTGCCACTTTTGATTCCATGGCGAACATGGTGAGCAGCAAATTGTCGCAAACGCCATTGATGACGCGGGGAATTCCCTGCGCTCGTAAATGGACTTCAGCAATGACTGATGCCGGGAAAATGGTTTGGTTGGACATGCCAGCTTTGGCCAGCCGGAATTCAATGTACTCTTGCGTATCGGACTGGCTGAACGGCACTAGCGTGGTTCGCAGGACAATGCGCTGTTTCAATTGCCGTAAATTGGGCGAATCCAGTTTGCGGTCAAACTCTGGTTGACCGGCCAGAACAATTTGCAACAGCTTACCATTGCGATTTTCCAGATTTCCTAAAAGGCGGATTTCTTCCAGAACATCCCATTCCAGGTTATGCGCTTCATCCACAATTAGAACAGTGGTCCGACCATCGTTGGTCTGGGCTACCAATAAGCTGTTCAGTGCAAACAGCACTTCCGTTTTTGAGGTGCGCTGAACGGGAAGATTAAAATCGTAAGCCACCATTTCAAAGAACTGGTCGGCTGTGATGCGCGAATTAAACAGGAATGCGAACTCAAAGTATTGGGTTTCCAAATACTCACGCAAGCATTCGAGAAGAGTGGTCTTGCCGGTTCCTACCTCGCCAGTGAGGACAATAAAGCCTTTTCTGCTTTGAACCCCATAAATAAGGTTCGCCAAGGCTTCTTCGTGCTGTGCACTGCGATATAGAAATGCGGGGTCTGGGCTGAGGCTAAATGGGTTTTCTTCAAAACCGAAGTAAGCATTATACATAGTGGCTCTTTGCGGCCTGGGATTTTGAGTTGTGGTTCAACTCTATCATTGCTAATATTACCACGTTGTTAGGTTAGTCCTATATCTCTCATCGGTTAGAGTCAGCGCATCCATTAACTGATCTCCAACTTTATCCAGCCGGGCAGCGCGGCAGGTTGTCCATTTGTATGGACGATTTTTCGAGTTTTGGGGAAGGCAAGCCCGGTCTGAATGGTTTGTTCAAAAAACGGAATGGCGCGAAGAATCTTGCGATAGTCATTCGATTCGGGATTCCCAAAAGCTGATTTCGTAAGGAAGCCGCCGCCCCATCCTAATGGCAAAATGCAGCAATCCGATCCTGCACAAGCGGCTAGTTCCTGCAATAAGCTGCCGATGCTTTGGGTTAAAACGGACAATCCCGCGCGGTTCGCGTAAAGGCTTTCCGTTCCCAACAACTGTGCGGAGAACTTGTTGGCGGCCTTGGCTAGCGTGGCGAAATTAACTGGTTCCTTCCAATGCAACGCACGGAGCACTTCTGGATCTGAAAATCTTTCCTGATGGCCGCTGAACTGTCCTTCAAACTGGGTCCCAGGCGAAGCCATTTCAGCAAATATGGGAGTGGGCTTGTAAGTCAATGCAAACTTGCCACTGCGTTCTTCCAACTTGGCGGTGCGAACCAAGTAGACTTTGAATCGGTCTCTGGATGCGGGCGAGGAATCAGCAATGGCAATGGGACGCATCCGGCTTACCGGGCCGTTGCCTGCGGTGCGCTGTTCCGCTTCATCCGCTAAACGGCGCAGATTGGGACGATCCTGGGTCAGCTTTGTTGCGGCATGTTCCAACATTTGAGGACCGGCATGAGTGAAGACGAACCCTGTGCGTAATGCCCCTTTGAGTGCGCTTCCAGGAAGATAGGGGCCTTGCGGTCCGGCATTAAAAGTGGGAATAAAAAGGTCGGCAACGCGAGCCTGAGCCCAAGCTTCGGCGGCAGAAGAATGTTCAAAGGGAATGCGATGCGATGCGAAATTCTGGGCAAATCCGCCCCAACTGGCGAAATCGAGTTTATCGGCCCGACGCAGTTGGGTGAGGTAGCCTTCGAGCCGGGGACCTTTGGCCAGCAAACGAAAGATTCGGTTTTGATCCAGAACGCTAACCTGATCCTTGTAAACCATGTAGTCAATGGGCGAAAGCTTTTCTCCATTGCCAACCAGCAATGGGGTCAGGGCGGTGACGCGATATTTCATGCGTTGGCCCTCCAGGGAATTTCAATGGTCACCGCGAAACCGTTTTTATACACTGGATGGGGAAAGCCCGATGGTGCGGCGTCGGGGGCTGATCCTACTGGTTTCGCGCTGGCCACCATCACTGAACCTTCGGCGATCATGGCAACAGAATTTTTCTGAACGCCCCATTGTTCGCTGCTTTCAATGCGACCGCCACGTTGGAGCAGTTTGTAGCCTCCCCGTGACCAATCAATATAATCGGTGGCGGCGGGGTGGAACAGGCTAAGGTTCAGCCAAGCTTTGGCACCTTCCATAGTTGGGGCTTCGGGCCAGATCAATGCTTCCACATGACGATCATCAAAGCCCGGTGCAGCGGAACGTCCCCAACCGCAGGAACGGTTTCCGCCCAGGCCAGTATCGGCCAGATAGCGAAGACAGGCCATAATCCTTGTTCGCCAATTCTGACGAGCTTGTTCATCGCGAAAGGTGACGGCATTCCAAAGTCCGGCTTGGTCTGAAAATTCAATGGCCCCGATCTTATTCACTTGACCAACCGTATTGGTAAGCCGATCCACACTGGCGCGAGTCCTTAGAGAGTGGCGAAACGGTCCACCACGATGGGCACGATCAGCCAGTAACAGGCAGCCACTGACCGCATCAGGAACCCATTTCGATTCCTCTACGGCAAGCCCTGACAACAGATTTTTCAGAACGCCGGAAGGAATAAATGTGGCAGAACGAACTCGCCTGCCTGCGCCTTTAGGAGGCCACAGCGGAACCGGGGCAGGGAAGTACAACTGATCGCCATGCCAAGGGAAAGCGGAAGTGAATACGGCTGCTGGAACGCTGGCTTGAGCCGTGGCATCCAGCCATTCTGGAAGCCAGCCAAACGACAACATGGCTGAGCAAACAGCGGCGTACAGCGTGTCTGAATGCAGCACGCCACCAGAAAATTCGCGCGATCCTGAATCATCTCCAATGCGCCAGGGAGCCGTCGGCTTCCAGCGCACTAGAAGGGCTTTGGTCGAGTTCATTGGTTACTCGCTCAGCTTCGAAAGGAAATCCTCGCCCATTACTAAAGGCTGCAATGCGGCCAAATCTGCACTGGAAGCCAGTTCGGTTTCCTGAGCTCCGCTGGCATAGTAAGCACGACCGCGCCACACCAGACGTGCCCCTGTGAGACGAATGCGCCCATTGCCGCGAGATCCGCCGCCGCCCAGGGCGTCATCTTCTAACAATCGTAAGCCTTCAAGCAAGCGCGCAACCAACGGCTTATCTTCTTCACAAAGAATATCCAGCACGATGCGCAATTGAAATCGGGCACCAGCGGGGACCCGTTCCAAGGTCCGGGGATTGGCTTGTGAAGTAATGCGATCAATGGCATTTTCGTTCTTCACTTCAGTGAGTTCATCATCCAGATTTTCACGCATCTGTTGGGTGATGCTGGCCATGTCTAACGGTGCGTCGGATACAGTTAGGCGGGCTGGAGTTGCCGTGCTGCTATCGAACGCTTCGCCTTCCACACGTTCCATGCGTCCGGGATTGCGACCAAACAACAAGCAGATATCGTCGCCTGGTTCATTGCTTTGATGAATGCGAACTTCCTGGCCTTTACGGCGAGAAAGATAAACCAAATCGGCAGGCTTCAGCAACCCGCTGGATTGTTCCAGCAAGCTGCGCAATTTACCGCGAAGGGAACTGCCAGGAATATAGGGTCTACCAAAAGCATCCTTCACTACAGGATTATCGGCACCGCCGATTTCAAGCGATCCTTTCCCTGCTCCGATGTGTAAACCGGTGAGGCATTCGACGTTTGCTTCAAGGATCAGTTTGCCGATCAGTTGTAGCCGTGTTTGGGCGGTATGTGCGCTCATTCGATAATTTCCTTATTCGTTATACGCAATGATGGCTTCAAACAGGTCTTTAAACCGTTCGTAACCCTTGGCTTCATTCTTGCGGGTGACCTGCAATAACAGTTTTTCCAAACTATCCAGGCTGCGCAAGGAGTGCCGTGCAATGGTGTAGGCCAGCCGCGCGCGCAACATTACGAATTCATGCTGGCGTTCCGCTTCGGGAGCACGGCAAGCGCGGCGCACGGCATTGTAAAATCGGCGCAAATGGCTTTTGGTGGCGGAGTCCATATCGCGCATGCGGGCAGCCACAATGTGCGCCTGATTATCTAAGTAGAGGCTATCGGCCACCAGCTTTTCCAATTCGATTTCCATGTTGAAACCGAAATCAGGACGGCGCTGTTCAAACCGTCCACGATCACCGCCACCGCGATCTGGTCGATCGCCTTGATGACTGGGACGATCGCCACGTTCCGGACGTCCGCCGCCAGCAGGTGCGCCTGTTCGATTTTCACGCGGGGGTCGAGGTGGCTGAGCTCCTTGCCGAGGAGGTTGATTCTCGCGGGGAGGTCGAGCTCCGCCGGAATTAGCACCCGGTGGCCTGGGTTCACGTTTCGGCGCAGGAGCGGCCTGTTCCGGCGCTGCCGCTACCGGTTGCTCAATTACCGGCGCTGTCACTGGCTCTGTCACTTCCACTGGCACAGGCACAGGTGTTTCGCTGGTTTGAATTTCCTCTGACATAGTAACTCTCCTTCCCCTAGCTGGTTCTTCCGACTGTTAGGCGAGCCCATTCCAGAGCAACACGCCCTGAGGGCCGAAGCCGTCTTCCAGCCGAACTGCGGGAAATCAATTCCTCAATTAAACTTGTTTTGCGGCGCTCAAATTCGCGCATGCGCTGGGGATTCAACAAGGCCGCTGGTTCCAATACAGAATTCAACCGACGATAAAAACGCCAAGGCTTGTCGAACCGTTTTTCCTTCTTGCGCATTACAACACCACCGCCTGCTTCTTCCAGGAGGCTCTCACGATAAAAGCCTGCCAGTTCGTCCAGAAACGCTGGGGAACAGCGGTAGTCCGAAACAATTTTGGTCATGCGACCAGCAAGGTCTGAAGCTTCTGTCAATTCCTTCCATTCTACTGAGCGACCGAACAATTGAAAGCGACCTTTGCCCATAGTTTTGGCGGCATCCAGCTTGCGTCCGGCTTCGCGGTACACTTCGCCAAGGGAATCGCCCTGCCGTCCCAGAGCTAAAGCCATGGTAATGCTTTTGGCTTCGGGTCCAGGGAAATCGGCCAACGTCTCTGACGTGAAGCGTTCAAAGAGTCGCTCAATTTCGCGAGCCAGGCCGATCAGAGCATCCCAACTGCCGCATACGGCGAACTCATCGCCACCGGTAAAAAGAATGGTCGTCTTTTGCCAGAATTCGGGGAGCGAACAGGCCACTTCCAATTCACCGGCAAAAAATTGCTTGAACACCACAGAGATGCGGATGTAGTCTTCAATGGAATTTGCGCTCTCCAGACGGGCCAGAAAATTATCGACGTTACCGCGCAGCACGCCCCAAGTGCGCGACCCTTCGGCGCGTTTGGCAAAAACTCTGGTGGAGGCAAACGACTGCTGGTCATCACTAGGGGCAGCATGACGCGCTAAAGGTAACGTGTCAGGAGAATCGGCCAGCGGCCATTCATGTTTACCACCGCTGGGCAGGATGGCTGCTGGATGTTCCGGGCTCCAACCAACGGTCTTCGAAGATCGCATGGTGTGCAGCCAATTGGGAATCAACTGTTTTTCGGCAGCCTTTGATTCGGGTGTAGTTGTAAATGCAGATGTAAAATAAGTCAGGCCGTCGGCGGCCAACGGGGTATTGGCTTTTTTGGCCAACTCATCTTCCAGGCGTTTACGGACGTTGGCCCATTCGCCCAGGTTTTCAGTGGCTGCCCAATGCAATCGCAACTGTCCAGCAGAGGCGCTTAGCACTGCGGTACTTGCTTCTGTCAGAAACAGTTCAGCGGCCTGCCTGGTTTCTTCCGGCAGCACCAGCAAGAAATAGCCTGCGCTGGAAAATCCCAATAGAATTGGGGCAAGGCCTAACTCTTTGAGCAGGGCACGAGGAAGAATCTCACTGGCCAGACTCAGCCATAGGGCGCGCGTTTCGAGACTGGAATCAGCGGAATCAGGCGCTTCGGAAAGATAACGTTCCATTCCGTAAAAGCGTCCTTCCAGAAATATCTGTAAAGACATGGGCAGGCTAGCTCAGTATGATCGTAAACCGAACCAATGTAGCATAACCGGGTCGCGAATTCCGAACATAGTGGTACGCCAATCCGAGCCGTGACCGCGGAACAGCTAACCGACTCCCTCGCGGTCGCGGCTCGGTATCGGATATTCGTTGTTGCGCAAAAAAATGAACAGTTTGTAATGGGTAGGATGGATCATAATGGCTTAGGTGATAAAACTCCTCTGCTTGCTGGTGGCAGTCACAACCGCATTTAGCCAAACCTCTGATAGTTGGATTGCGCAAGGCAACGCATTAAAGGCAACCGGCGATGCCAAGGGAGCTCTTGCTGCTTTTCAGCAAGCGGCCAAGTTGAAACCACTGTCTGCACAAATTCAGGATGAAATTGGATTTCTGTTGGCTGTGGAAGGAAATAGGAGCCAGGCGATTGCGCATTTTGAGCAAGCCATTGCTGTGGACAAGAACTACGCCCCTGCTCACTTTCATTTAGCCGTAGCGGCCTGGCTGGAACAGAATCCGGACAGGGCGATTACTGCCGCTCAAGCTGCGGTAAAACTGGATGGCCGCAATGCCGAATATCGACTGCGGCTGGGGTCCATGCTGTATGACGTTGGCCATAACGAAGAAGCGCTGGTGGAACTTCGGGAGGCTGTGAAATATGGTCCCAACCGTGCGGATGCGTGGAACCAGATCGGTTTGGCGGAACAAAAAAGCAACAACAGAATGGCGGCGAAACAAGCACTTCAGAAAGCGGTGACACTGCAACCAACATCGACAGAGTATCGTAATAGCCTGGGGCTGTTTCTGGTGGACAATGGCTGGCCTGAGGATGGAACTGTCCAATTTAAGGCCATCTTAAAACAAGACCCCAAGGAAATTTCAGCTCAGATCAATTTGGCTTACGTGGAACTGCAGCGCGGGGATTATCCCAAGGCGGCTACTGAGTTTGAGCGTTTGCGGAATTTATATCCCGATCAAGCCGTCATCCGGTACGACTTGGGTTTGGCGTTGAAGCAACAAGATCGAATTGAAGAAGCCAAGAAAGAGTTTCATGAAGCACTGCGTTTGAATCCAGACATGGCCGAGGTCTACTACACACTGGGCATTACCTGTTGGCAGAATGGCGAGTTTGCGGAAACGGTCGATGCCATGCGCAACGCCATTCGGTTGAAGCCCGATTATGGAGATGCCTATTACATGTTAGGGACGGCGTTAAAGCAGAAAGGCGATGCGGCGGAGGCCGTAACGGCTTTGGAAGAAGCCATTCGACTGAACCCGAACACGCCTGGGCCGTACAATACTCTGGCTCAAATTCGGCAATCCCAATCCGATTTGGAGGGTGCCAGAAAACTGTTCGCACAAGGTGCTGAAGTGAAAAAGAAGCTGGAGTTAGAACAGGCCAAGCGGCTGGGAACGATGGGTCCGGCAACGCGGGCGATTCCGAAAGTTCGTTAGTGAGTCCAACATGATTATGAGAGAAGCTGAACCATGCCGTTAAATCGTCGTACCTTTATTCGATCCGTGAGCCGCACTGCTGCTGTATTCTCATTGGACCAGCTATTGACAGGGCTGCCATTGGGCGTTCAGTTCGTCAATGTAGCGAAGCAGGCGGGGTTAAAAGAGAAGACGATTTACGGTAGTGAGAATCGAAACAAATTTCTGCTGGAAACAACCGGATGTGGGGCGGCGTTCTTTGATTACGATCATGATGGATGGCTAGACATTTTTCTGGTGAATGGAACGCGGTTGGAAACCAAATGGCCCACAGGTGCGGCACCGGTAAGCAGGCTTTATAAAAATAATCGTGACGGTACTTTTACAGACGTCACTATTGCCGCCGGAATAGCTCGCACGGGTTGGGGATCTGGTTGTTGCGTGGGCGATTACAACAACGATGGGCTGGATGATTTGTTTGTCACGTACTGGGGCGATTGTTCGCTTTGGAAGAACTTAGGCAAAGGAAAGTTTGTAGATGTAGCGGATAAGGCCGGTGTTACAACGCGGACTAAGAATGGCTTGAAGCGGCACAACACTGGTTGCTCTTTTGTGGATTACAACAAAGATGGATTTCTGGATTTGTTTGTTGCCAACTACATTGATTTTGACCCGAAAACTGCACCGCTTCCAGAATCTGGACCATGCAAATATAAGGGACTTCTGGTGGCTTGCGGGCCACCGGGGTTGAAAGGTGGGAAGAACATTCTGTTCCACAATCAGGGCAATGGTACGTTCACGGACGTTTCCGAATCAGCAGGGATATTGAACACTGCGGGTACTTATGGGCTAGGTGTGATTGTGTCCGACTTCGACAACGATGGTTGGCCCGATATTTACGTTGCTAACGATTCCACATCGGCAGCACTGTACAAAAACAATCACGACGGTACTTTCAAGGAAGTGGCGATTGAAGCGGGAGTGGCCTATTCACCGGATGGAAAGCCGCAAGCGGGTATGGGCGTTTCCGTTGCTGATTATGATTGTGATGGCAATTTCGATATTGTGAAAACCAACTTCGCCGGGGATACTTCCAGCCTTTACAGGGGCGTGGGTGGCGGCACTTTTGATGACCAGACATTTCAAGCTGGGCTGGGTAAGGTAACCCGATTTCTGGGTTGGGGTGCATCCTTCCTGGATTTCGACAATGATGGCTGGGCTGACATTATGCTGTGCAACGGGCATGTTTACCCTGAGGTTGGCGATAGTGCAGTGGAATCTGGATATCGGCAGCGCAAGGTGGTTTATCGGAATTTGGGAAACGGTCGTTTTGAAGAAGTCTCCGATCAGCTTGGCCCTGGTGTAACGGAAAAGGTTACAGGACGGGGTATGGCGATCGGCGATTTCGATAACGATGGCGACTTGGATGTGCTGGTGAACTGCATTAACGATGTTCCGCAATTGCTACGGTGTGATTCGAAGTCGGGAAATAACTGGGTGAAGATCAAAGTGATTGGTACGAAGTCTAACCGCTCGGGCATTGGCACGCGGGTGATTTGCACAACGGCAGGAAGCGGAACTGCTCATCGGCAGATGGATGAAGTGCGCAGTGGCGGCAGCTATTTATCGCAGAGTGACTTGCGGGTTCATTTTGGATTGGCAGCGGCGAAGACGGCGGATATTGAGATCCGTTGGCCGAGCGGGATTGTGGATCGGCTTACTGGAGTTGAGGTAAACCGAATTATCACGGTAGTGGAAGGCAGTGGCGAGTCGAAGCGGTAGAATGAATTCCAATGGTAGGCGAAACCGCCTGACCCACCAAACATGGCTCTACAATACGTGGCTCCACAATACGTGGTTGCACAATGGGGTGGGGCAGGCATGCAGCCTGCCGGTTCTGAGTCAAGCAGCTTAGTTTCACAGGGAAACCAGGGAGTTACGATTATGTCTGAAACAAAGCTTACGGCAGGGGCACCTGACGAACTGGTTGATCCCCATGTGACGGAGCCACCGACTGATGCGCATCGTGTGGGATTCCCTATTGTGGGCATTGGTGCATCGGCTGGGGGACTGGCGGCGTTCGAAGCGTTTTTCTCCACCATGCCTGCCGATAATGATCCGGGCATGGCCTTTGTTTTAGTGCAGCATTTGGCTCGAGATCACAAAAGCATTCTTTCCGAATTGATTCGACGCTATACCCGGATGGAAGTTTTTGAGGTTGAGCACGGAATGGTTGTAAAGCCGAATTGCGCTTACATTATTCCACCCAATCGCGATATGGCGCTGGTGAATGGTGCCCTGCAATTATTGGAACCGACGGTGGCCCGCGGCATCCGCTTGCCGATTGATTTCTTCTTCCGTTCGCTGGCTCAAGATCAGCATGAACGGGCCATTTGCATCGTACTTTCCGGCACTGGTAGCGACGGCACGCTGGGGCTGAGGGCGGTGAAGGGCGAGGGCGGCATGGTGATGGTGCAGTTGCCAGAATCCGCAGAGTATGACGGCATGCCGCGCAACGCCATTGCTACCGGCTTAGTGGATTTTGTGCTGGCTGCAAACGACATGCCTGCACAACTGCTAGCCTACGTTTCACACGCGTTTGTGGCTTCCCCGCTGACCATTGCAACACAAGCTCCGCAATCGGCTGATGCGCTGGAAGCGGTCTTTCGATTGCTACGATCCCAGACTGGCCATGACTTTTCTCAGTACAAACGAAATACGATGATTCGCCGTGTGGAGCGTCGTATGGCGGTTCACCAGATTGATCGGTTGGAACACTATGTTCGTTATCTGCAGATTACCCGAAGCGAGGTGGACGCGCTGTTTCGCGACCTGCTCATCGGTGTCACCAATTTTTTCCGCGATGCTGAAATTTTCGATGAAATTCAGAAAAAAGTGATCCCTCAACTTTTCGCGGGCAAGGCTGGTGGAGAAGCCATTCGTGTTTGGGTCCCTGGTTGTTCCACGGGGGAGGAAGCCTATTCCATTGCCATTCTGATGCGCGAACGCATGGAGGAAATGAAAGAGAATTTCAAAGTGCAGATTTTCGCAACGGATATTGATAAGGATGCCATTGAAAGTGCTCGCGCGGGAATTTACCCGGCCAGCATTATCGCGGACGTTTCGCCGGAGCGGCTGGCGCACTTCTTTGATCAGGAAAATCCTGATGGCACGGCCTACCGCATCCATAAGACGATTCGCGACATGCTGATTTTTTCTGAGCACAGCCTGATCAAAGATCCGCCGTTCTCTAAACTGGATTTGATCAGTTGTCGCAATCTGTTGATCTACATGGGATCGGCACAACAAAAAAAGCTCATACCGCTGTTTCACTACGGTTTGAAACCGGGGGGCATGCTGGTGTTGGGATCGTCGGAGAGTGTGGGCGATTTTACTACTCTCTTTGCTTCGATTGATCGCGCAGCAAAAATCTACCAACGCAAAGTAGATGATTTCGGGCCTAATTTGAGGGGAATTGCCCGGTTGCTTCCGAATCAAGGAACAGAAGTGGTTCGGCAATCGGGAAGTGGAACAAGCATTTTGCGTAGCGACAGTAAACTGCCATTGCAGGAAATCACCGAGCGGACGCTGCTGGGTTATTACGCTCCGGTGGGTGCATTGGTCAACGAACGTGGGGATATTCTTTACTTGCTGGGTCGAACTGGTCGGTACCTGGAACCGACCCCGGGTGAAGCTAGTCTGAACATTTTTCGGATGGCACGGGAAGGGTTACGTGGTGATTTGACCATTGCACTGCACCGAGCTGTGTCCCTGCAGATGACCACGCGTCATACAGGTTTACGCGTGAAACATGACGCAAGTAATACGTTGATCAATTTGACTGTCGTACCGGTGGCTGCAAACACGGAAGACGCGGCCCAGCGCTTATTCTTAGTCGTCATTGAGGAGCAGTTGAATGCAGACCCAAAGTTAGCCGCAGAACCGGCGGTGGATACGGGGCAAGGTGCGGACGGGGTGATCCCCGATCTGAACGAGTACATTATTCGGCTGAAGCAGGAATTGCGTTCCAAGGATGAATACCTGCAGACGGCGGTTGAAGAACTGGAAACATCGAACGAAGAACTGCGTTCTGCTCATGAAGAAATGCAGTCGGTGAACGAGGAGATGCAATCGACGAACGAAGAACTGGAGACATCGAAAGAAGAGTTGCAATCGGTCAATGAGGAATTGGCCACAGTGAACAACGAACTGCAGGCAAAAGTTCTGGACTTATCGCGGTCCAATAACGATATGAAAAATCTGTTGAGTGGCACCGGCATTGGCACAATTTTTGTGGATCACCATTTGCGCATTCTTCGTTTCACCCCTACCGTGGCAGCATTGATCAGTTTGATTGAGACCGATGTGGGCCGACCTGTGTATCAAATCCGCTCCAATCTGAATGGTTATGATCACTTGGCCACAGATATTCGAACGGTGTTGGGGAACTTGATTCCCAAAGAACTGGAAGTGCAGACCACTTCCGGGGAATGGTATCTACTGCGCATCCGACCGTATCGGACGTTGGAAAACGTGATTGAGGGTGCGGTAATCACGTTCACCGAGATTTCACTGATTAAAAAAGCGCAGGCGGCGTTGAAGCATTCTGAAACTCTGCGACGTTTGGCGGTGGTGGTGCACGACTCTCGCGATGCCATTCTGGTGCTGGACATGACCGGTCACATTCTGGCCTGGAATCCAGGGGCGGAAAGAATGTATGGCTGGAGCGAGGACGAGGCGTTGAAGATGAATATTCGCGATCTTACGGCGGTAATCGACCGGGAGCATGTGTTTGCGGCGATCTTGCAACAGTGCCAATCCGGTACTATGGAACCGCTACGCATCAATCGGATCGCCAAAGATGGACGAACGGTTCCCATGTCGGTTATTGTTTCGGCGCTGGTGAATGATGCCGGGGAAACCTACGCTATTGCTACTACCTCAAGGCGTGCGGCTTCCTAAGTGCTTGGGGATCGCTTGGTGCTACCGGAGAAAATATTGGGTCACGCTGAAGGCTGGCCATGCTGCTTGCCGGAGCACCTTTCTTTGTAGGTTCAGTTTTTTCGTTGATCCTTTCTGCCCGTACTATGAACCGATCTGGCGCAGAACCTATGAAATAAAATGGATAACACGTGACCAAGGTAAGAATTTCATTCTTGGCAGGATACAATACCGCAACATTTAAGGGACTTACAATCCTGGTGGAAACAACACGATACCTGTAATCGCCACGCAACGTGGTGAGATTGATGATATCGTTCTGACGGATATTGCGCAACGGTCGAAAAAACGTGTCGCGATGTCCGGAAATGCCAACGGTGCCGGGCTGTCCTGGCAGTGCCGTTCCAGGAATATGGCCCACTGCTCGCCGTAGCGTGGTGGTGCTGATTCCCTCAATAATAATGGCGGAAACTCCCAGACGTGGAATTTCAATTCGTCCAATAAGTCCAGTGGTCAACAGCGGTAGGGGGTGACTTGCAGTGGGGGGCGCCATAAGAAATTCCAACTGATTGCGCTCCTGGCGTTGGAATACCCAGGCGTCCATCAAAAAGAAGGTGCAATAGGCTAGCATGGTCGCGGCAAGGGTGAACAAGGTGACCTGTGACCAATAGCGAATGTTTCGTCGAACCATGATCCTCATTTGATGTCCTCTCCGGCTGTGTAACCGGCACGAGTGTGTACGGAAAGTTTCCCTTTGCCGTTGGACCGGGCGGTAACTCGAATAGTACGATACGTGCCGGATCGTGCCTCATTGCTTGAAACATAACCGATTGTGTATTGATTACGAATATCGCGCGCTATGCGTTCGCAAATTGCCGAAACATCATGGAGTTGAGCGGGAAAGAATGCTTCGCCTCCAGTTGCCCCAGCCAACTTACGCAGAACGCCCGGGTTTCGGTCAGGATCGGATTCATCGAAGATGCCGATGGCGTAAACCAAGGTACTGGAATGCTGGGCCATCTTGAGGACTTCAGCCAAAGTGTGAGTGCTGGCGTTGTCACCCCCATCGCTAATGACTATCAGCACTTTTTTATCCCGACCGCCAGTTTGCAATCGCTTGCGTGCCTGGATGATGGCATCGTATAGTGCGGTTCTGCCAGCTGCGGGTGTATTGGAGATGGCGCGGGCCAGTTCTTCGGAGCGACTGGAAAGTAGGACTGAGCTGGGCAGACCAAAGGTAACGTTCTCATTAAAGTTGACGACGAACATTTGGTCGTCAGGGTTGCTGGAAAGGACAAACGTCCGGGCGGCGGCGATCACGTCTGCAATCTTTTGACGCATGCTTCCACTATGGTCAATCACCAGACCCACAGTAACCGGAATGTCTTCGTGTTTGAAGAGCCGAATGGTTTGCCTTACTCCATCTTCGTAAACCTCAAAAGCTTGTTCACTCAAATCGGAAATTGCCAGGCCTTTGCGATCCCGCACAGTAGTGTTGAGCATTACTAAATGCACGTTGACAGAGATTTGGAAGGGTTCCTGGACTTCCGGTGTGGTATTTCCCAGAAGGCCAGCCAATAACAGCAGAGGAAGGCTTAATCGCGGAGTCAATAGTAACCTCCTCAAATTACGGAATAAATGCCTGCCCCACTTCCTACAAGGATAAGGCTTGTTTTGGTGGGGCAGATATCGCAGAGACGGCTCACGTCATTGGCTATCTTTTTCTGCTGAACGTAAAGCCATTGCTGCACCCAGCGCTAACAATCCTACTAAAGCGATGAGCGGCATGGAACTCGCTGTAGCCGGAAGTGTATCCACCGCTGCTGTTGTTACCGGAGCCTGTGCGGCGACTTCAGTCCTTGCCGACGACGGAGTAGCGGCATCAGTTGATGCTAGTTCCGCTTGTACAGGTGGTGCGGTGACCACCTCAGCGACTTGCACCTCTTCACCATTTGGTTTGATGGCCATAATGGGTGCCCGTTTGAGTTCCACCACAACTGGCGCGTCCGATGACTTGATGGATTCAGACACTTCCATTGGGATGTCGGCCGAGGTAAACAAAACAGGTGTATTGGTTGCTTTCGCTATTTCCATGGCTCTAGATTTCGGATAAACGAATTCTTCGCCCCAATTTCTGCCAGGATAAAACCACGCCCGCAACGCTTCAGGTTGGCCAACCGGCCTTTCATTGAAGGTCACCACTGTCTTGTCAGTTGCCTTCAAGCGATAGTTCGGGATAGCCAGAATGGTTGCGTAGATGGATGTTTCTTCTTTATTGAAAATTTGCACAATGTGGCGGTCTGATAAAGAATCCAGAATCTTGAACACATAGGTTCCTGCTGGTAGAACGCCCCACCCAGTGAGATGAACGCCTGGAATTTCTACTGGACCGCTAAAAGTCATCACAGTCTTCCTGTTCCACTCGTCAGCTCTGACGTTGGGTGCAAGCACCGAACACACCAGAACCATACAGCCGACTGTTGTAGCATTATTAAATAACTTCATGTTTTTACTCCTAATCCAAAAATTATCTCAGCGGTTTGTTCCCGCTCTATGTTGGTTAGCACTTCTAGGTCCATCCCGATTGACCTTAAATATCTGATGTTATTGGGAAGTAACTGACCGTGCGGCGTCATGTGTCCGCATGTGGCCAATTTCACCTGGTAAGCCGGAAATTGGTAACGTTTCCCCACAACCCAGCCACTTGCAGCAGCCAGATGCAGACAACAGCAACGACAACGAAATTCAGAATGGTCTTTATGCTGGCAGCCATGGGTATGTAACGGTTAATCATGTACAAGCCGACACCGACGATGATCAGCATTACGACAACATTTATCAAAGGCATTTATTGCTCCTTGATCTTATGATGAGCAATTTGCTATCCAATGTTGCCGACGTTGAAATGTCCAAATAGGGTGAAATCACCCATAAGACTGCTATGACTTAGGACTTGAGAATGGCCAGTGTACGGTAGCAGCGTGGGCTGTGTGCAGTATTTGCAGACTCTGTGGTGTGTATTTCTTGCGATTTTCTTACTTTGGACGGGATGTGCGGGGAGGAACTCGGACTGGACCACGTCCGAACCCTTCGTCGAAAATCGGTTCACTTTCTTCAGAAAGTAGCGCCCAAAGCGCGTAAAAGCCCAAGCAGGTTCCCAGCGGCACGCTGAGCATATTGACTCCGCAAACAACGATGCTCATGGAGCGGGCCCAAGGTTTCAGCTTGCGTAAACCAAGACCACCGAGGATTAGAAAGGGGGCCATGGCAATGGAAAACCCGGCTAAAAATCCAGTGAAAACACCCCAAAGTGGAGTGGAGGCAATGGTGCCGGGACGTCCGTAATCATCGTTGCCAGTGATGCCGGC
>JANMWO010000146.1:0-13449 GCA_031394025.1 Acidobacteriota bacterium | reverse complement strand
AGACTGCGGGATGAAGTGGGCCTTGCTAAAAAGTTTCAAGCGCTGAAACCGTTCGATAAACGCTGCCGCATTGAAGTAACCGGAGGCTTGAACCGCCCTCCCATGGAACGTTCCAGCGGCATCGCAGCACTGTACAAACTGGCGCATAAGCTGGCTGCCGATATGGGGATCAGCATTGAAGAATCAATGACCGGGGGCGGGTCCGACGGAAATTTCACCGCCGCATTGGGAGTTCCCACGCTGGATGGCTTAGGTGCCGTAGGCGAAGGAGCCCATGCGGTGAACGAGAGTTTGCTGGTGAACCGCATCGCCGATCGGACAGCGCTGCTGGCAGCATTGGTGGCGGGAATTTAGCCAGAAGTTCAGTAACCGCAAGAGAAGCATTTCGTCCCGATTTCAGCGGCCAGCAGCTTCGCGTAACAGGCCTTCGCGCACATACATTTTAAGCAGCGTCTGATACCCAATACCCTTGCGATCCGCGATTTCGCGAGCCTTTGCAATGTCGTCTTCTGGCAAGCGGATAGCGATTTGCACGCTGGGTTTATTGTTGAGCCGTGCAACCAAATCAAGCCCCTTGACCTTGGAACTATCCCGCACGTTTCCAGCGGACTTTCGCTTCACAAACTCGCGTCCTGCCGCGCTGACCCACCAATCCGCTTCGTCAGCCTCGCTGCTGAACTTCGGCATATCCAGTAGTTTCTTACTCATTTCACTCATTCTCCTTTCGTTCGTCTTAAACGATAATCGCGCTTCTGTTCTGCATCAAACTCCATCAATCCCATTGTATATGCAATGCATACTTGCGCGAACATTCAGCCGTAACGACCTTTGCCGCTGCAACCCGTCAACAAATACAAGGTGCTCCTAACCTATAGTATTTCAAAGGAGTTAAATCAGATCTGCCAAGTCATTCTGGCGGACACTGCGAAAACACTGGCAAATCCCCTCGAAGCGAACAAATGTGGGGTGCCGCACTCCCTACAAAATTTTCCCTATCCATGAAACGCATTGTGGTAAGTTTGTTGTTAGCTCTGCTTCTGGCCATCTCTTAACAGCTGTATCGCTATGAATCCAGTGTGGATGCGGTGGGTCACAACCTTCCCGGTAGTCAGCCTTCCACCCGCTATACGGACCTGTTGTTCCAGTTCGGACCGTTGGGTGGCTGATCATAAACCGAAAGATTTTCGAGTTTTCCTTTGGGAAGACCTTCAAGGAGAAGCTGTATGCGCGTGGCTCCAATGAGCAGCCGCTTTCTCGATGCTTGCCGCCGTCGGCCGACGGATGTTCGTCCCGTATGGTTCATGCGACAAGCCGGCAGATACTTAAAGCCGTATCGGGAAATTCGAGCAAAAAACTCCATTCTGGACATCTGTAAACGGCCCGATTTGGCCGCTGAAGTGACCCTCCAGCCGATTGAAATTTTAGATGTAGATGCAGCAATTATTTTTGCCGATCTACTATTGCCCGTGGAACCAATGGGTCTAAAACTGGAATTTCGCGCGGGCGAAGGTCCGCATATCGACAATCCGGTGCGCACTTCTAACGACGTCGATTCCCTGTCTATCTCCAATACAGACGACCTCGGTTACGTTGGCGAATCCATCAAATTGGTGGCCCAGGCTCTGGCTGGCAAAGTTCCCATTATCGGTTTCGTAGGCGCGCCATTTACCCTGGCCAGCTACATGATCGAAGGTGGTCCGTCCAAGACATTCCTCAAAACCAAGCAACTGATGTATAAAGATGAAACGCTGTGGCGTCGGTTGATGGGCAAAATTGTCGACGTGTTGGGTCCGTTCGCCATCATGCAGGTGGCTAGTGGAGCTCGTGCAATTCAAGTGTTCGATAGTTGGGTTGGTGCACTTGGACCAGACGATTACGTCCGCTATGTGGCCCCTTACTCACGCGCATTGATTGAACGCGTACGTTCCACTGGTGTTCCAGTAATTCACTTCGGCACAGGTGCCGCCGGTTTCTTCAAGGAACTGCACGCCGCTGGCGGTGATGTGATGGGTGTGGATTGGCGCATCAACATTGATCAGGCTTGGATGGACATCAGCTATCGTTCGGCGGTGCAAGGTAACTTAGATCCGGCTGCTCTGTTTGCTCCCTTGCCGGAATTGAAGGCAAAAGTGCATGAACTGATGAAACGCACGGGTACACGCCCGGGTCATATTATCAATCTGGGTCACGGCATTCTTCCGGAAACCCCTGTGGACCATGTGCGGGCGATGGTTGATTTCGTTCGCGAATTCAAACCCTGAAACCGGTAGCTATTATCGGAGGCGGCATCACTGGCCTGAGTGCCGCCTACTACCTTCAAAAGGCCAACCGCTCGGCTATTTTGTTCGAAAAAACTCCACGTCTTGGTGGAGTCATTGAGACGAATCGTATAGAAGGTTGCCTGGTTGAAGGCGGCCCCGATAGTTTTCTTTCCGCCAAACCGGCGGCTCTCCAATTAATCAAGGATCTGGGTCTGGAATCAGAAGTAATTGGTTCCAATGACCACTTACGCGTCACTTACATGGTGCGCCACGGTAAGTTAGTGCCCATGCCCGATGGCTTGGCAATGATGATACCCACTAAGATATGGCCCATGGTCACCACTCCGCTGGTGGGTTGGGGAACTAAGATCCGTATGGCACTGGAGTATTTCCGTAAGCCTGAAGTTGTGGGCGAACGGTCTGTAGCGGAGATGATTCGAAGCCATTATGGGCAGGAAACAGTAGACTACCTGGCCGAACCGCTGCTGGCCGGAGTCTTCGGTGGCGATCCAGAGCAGTTGAGTGCCAATGCAGTATTACAGCAATTTGTCGAATTGGAACAGAAGTACGGCAGCTTGACCAAAGGCACGCTAGCCCGTCGCGCCGCTGCTCCCGCCGCCACTGGGACACTCTTCCGCACAATGAAAGATGGACTGGGGACATTGCCCACAGCCATCAAGAATGCGATTGCCGGGAAAGTTGAGATCCGTCATGGAACAGTGGAGCGCATAGAAAAAAGTGCCGATGGCGATTATCTGGTGAATGGGCAGCCTGTAAGTCATGTCATTGTCTGCACACCCGCTTGGCAGGCTGCCGATATCTTACGTAGCATCGCCCCAAAAGCGGCGGAAGGTCTGGGTGCTATCGGTTACAATTCGTCCATCACGATTGGACTTATTTATGACCGCGCGACGTTCCTCCATCCACTAAACGGTTTCGGCTTCTTAGTGCCTGCAAAAGAACGTCGGCGCATGGCCGCTTGTACCTGGGTGGGGACTAAGTTCATGCATCGCGTGCCCAATGACAAGGTGTTACTGCGCTGCTTCGTCGGCGGCACAGGGGGCGGATTGAGTGATGCCCAGTTAGTGGAAGAAGTTAGAGTTGAGTTACAAGGGTGGATGGGAATCAACGTGGCACCAGTGGCTCAAAATGTTGTCCGCTGGAATCGAGCCATGGCGCAATATACGGTGGGACATCAGGCAAGGGTGGCGGCGATTGTGGATGAGTTGAGGGCACTGCCTGGGATATATTTGGCCGGGAATGCGTATGAGGGGATCGGGATCCCCGATTGCATCCGCATGGGGAAGGCTGCTGCCGAGAAGTGCCAAGTGCGCGGCTAACGAACTTCCACTACTAGATCCCCACTTCGTAAACATTCTTCAATCTGCGGCCAAACTTGTTCGAAAGTTCTTAAAAGAACTGGTTTGCGACAATTTCCAATTCGAACCCAGATTAGCTTGCCATCTTTTGACTTTGTCGCAAAATTCAAGAAGTCTTGATCTTTTGAAATCACGACGAAATCGTTCTCTTTGGCGTATGTCCAAATTTCGATATCCGAAGCCATGTCGAGATTTAGATCTGCGACATGGAAAGCTTCGATTCCTCGCGAAGCTAGAAATCGAGCGAGGGCGGAAGGCAGTTGATTATCGACGAGGTATTTCACGCTGAACGAAGAACGGCGTGGTCCGTTTGATGCGCAGCATATTCAATGGAAGCCATTATGTCCTCGCGCTCAAGCTTAGGATAATCAACTAGAATTTCGTCAAAAGATGCTCCTGAGCTTAGCAGTTCAAGAACATCAGTAACGCGAATACGCATACCTCTAATACAGGGCCGTCCACCACATTTTCCAGCTTCGATCGTAATTCTGTTCAAACGACTAGGGTTCATGGTATTTCGACACCTCTATTGTAAGCTACTTCCTTTTCACCAATTCCACATCCAGCGTTATAGTCACCTCGTCCCCAACCACAAAACTGCCCGCTTCCACCACAGCATTGTAGAGCATGCCGAATTCTTTGCGGTTGATTTTGGTCGTAGCGGATGCCCCAATTTTGGGACCACTTTTGGGATCGTTCACTTCCCCAGTGGGGCCATCCACAGTCAAAGTAACTGGCTTAGTTACCCCGCGAATCGTCAAATCACCCAGAATATTTAGGCCAATAGCGGTTTTAACGAACTTACTACTTTTGAAGGTGATCACAGGGAACTTGGCCACATCCAGAAATTCGGCACTGCGCAAATGGTTGTCACGCCGAGGTTCGCGAGTTGTGATGGAACTGGCATCAATCGTAGCCTCAAGCGACGCTCCGGCCAGATTCTTGGGGTCGTAAATGGCTTTACCGCTCACTTTTGTAAACTCGCCCTTCACGTTTGAGATCATGATGTGCCGCACTGAAAACTGAGCACTGGAATGGTTACTATCAATTTCCCAACTCTGCGCTTGCAGTGCCGGTAAGCACGCTGTGGCCAATAAAATTAGCTTATTTATCATTTCGTCCTTGCAATATCACGACGTGGATTCCGCCTATTCAGGTTACATTCATTTAGTTCTTGATCACGTTCCCAAACATCTTCCCGCCATGCTTCTTACCAACCCAAGTCCCGGCATAACTGTTATTGAAGAGTAACACTCGAGCCTGCACAATCCCCGCTCCAGGAATGGGGAAGTTGGTCAGTGTGATCACCGGAGTGTCGCCAGCCCACTTCACTTGGACAGGTAAGCTGAACTTGATTTCTTTACGATTGAATTCAAAGCGAGTGTCCAGTTTCCAAGTGTCGTCTTTCAACTTCGTAGCACTTTCAATGACGTAACGATCTTCACTCATTTCCGCCACACCATCCTCTGTGAACAGTCCGGAAAGGGTGACGTTGGTCAAGCTTTCCTGGAAGCGCTTTTCCATGCAGGTAAGTGGTTCAGCAGCTTGGCAGGTGAGGATGAGGAAGAGGAGAATAACCAGGAATTGCATATCTTTTATTGTGCACGGAATTCTCCAAATGTTAAGATGGTCTTGTACAAATTGTACAAACTGTCCATCATGACGCGACTCAACATCTCAAAAGCAAGAGCGGAATTTCCGGATATCCTTAACCGTGCGGCCTATGGACATGAACGAACCATTCTTTCCCGCCGTGGCAAGGACCTTGCCGCCATTATCTCAATTGAAGACCTTCAACTTTTAGAGCGTTTGGCAGAGGATGAAATGGATCGCATTGACTTGGAGGATGCTCGCGCCGCACTTGCTGAACCAGGAGAAAGCATCTCTCTGGATCAGATAATGAAGGAGTTGGAATTAGAGATTGACCTACCGCATTGAATTTCAACCAGCTGGTAGGCGAAGTCTTACCAAACTGGATTCCTTCATTCGACGGAAGGTGATTGTCGACATCCAAAAACTTGCCGAAGATCCTCGTCCCCTGGGTGTTAAAAAGCTTAAGGGTTCGGATGGGCTTTACCGTGTCTACGCCGGACCCGGCAAAGACTATCGCGTCATTTATGAAATTAAAGATGCAATTCTGTTGATCCTGGTTGTAAAGGTTGGCGACCGCAAAGACGTCTATCGCAGCCTGTAGTCACCTCCTCTTATCTGCGTTAATCTGCGACATCTGCGGATAAAAATACCACTGGGCCTGAAACCGCACCCCCATCCACGCTAAACTAGGAGTTCCCCGTGATATCAGTAAGCAATGTAACCATGCGCTACGGCGCCAAAATTCTGTTTGAAGATGTGTCAACCGCTTTCCTCGACAACCGCCGCTATGGCCTGACAGGGCCAAACGGTTCTGGCAAGTCTACCTTCATGAAGCTCTTGACCAACGAATTGGAGCCGCATAAGGGCTCTGTCGTGCGGCCAAAGAAGTTCGGCGTGCTGCGCCAGGACCAGTCGGAGTTCGACGCTTTCCGCGTGATCGACACTGTCATTATGGGCAATCGTGGCCTATGGGCTGCTCTTGAAGAGCGCGAACTCATTTACTCCAAACCTGAAATGACTGATGAAGACGGCATGCGTCTTGGTGAACTGGAAGGCATTGTTGGCGATGAAGACGGCTACACTGCCGAAAGCGATGCCGCTGTATTGCTGGATGGCTTAGACGTCCCAATCGACTTTCATGAGCGCATGATGGGCGAACTGCAAGGCGGCCACAAAGTGCGCGTGCTGTTGGCGCAGGCGCTATTCGGACATCCCGGCGCGCTGTTCCTGGACGAACCAACTAACTACCTTGATTTGGAATCCATCCACTGGCTGGAAGATTTCCTGATCCATTACGAAGGCACGCTGATTGTCATTTCCCATGACAGGCACTTCTTAAATAATGTTTGCACGCACATTGCCGATATCGACTATCAGACCATCATCACTTACCCCGGTGGTTATGACGATATGGTGTTGCGTAAAACGCAGGTGCGTTCGCAAGTGGAATCGGGCAACCTGCAGCGGGAAAAGAAGATTGCGCAATTAAGTGAATTCATCGCGCGCTTTTCCGCTGGTACGCGTTCCAGCCAAGTGACATCGCGTAAGAAAGAAGTGGAGCGATTGCAAACATCGGATTTGGCGAGGTCCAACATTGCCCGCCCATTCATTCGTTTCCAAATGAACCGTCCGTCGGGCCGCACGGCTTTGGCATTTGACGGAGTTTCCAAAGCCTACGGTGATAACAAAGTCATCAAAGGATTCAGCGCCAACATACAACGGGGCGACAAGATTGCACTGGTGGGTCGTAACGGTGTGGGGAAGACCACGCTGTTGAAAGCATTGTTGGACAAAGCGCCGGGAGTTAGTGAAACCGATACTTCCCGCGATGCCGGCCAAGTGGATTGGGGACACGAAGTTTCCGTCGGCTATTTTGCGCAGGACCATCGTAGTTCCATTCAAGGGGGCATGACGGCGTTTGAATGGCTGTACCAGTGGGATCCGTTGTTGGCGCAAGAAGACATTCGCGGATTGTTAGGCCAAATGTTATTCAGCGGTGAAGAAGGCATAAAGCCTACGGAAGCTCTCTCTGGTGGCGAGGCGGCTCGATTGATTATGTGTAAGTTGATGCTGCAGAAGCCCAATTTTTTGGTGTTCGACGAACCGACAAATCACTTAGACCTGGAAGCCATCAACGCACTGAACATTGCTTTGCAGAAGTATGAGGGCACGGTGTTCCTGGTGACGCACGATGAAGATCTGATCGACGAAGTGGCCACGCGGATTTGGCGATTCGACGGCGGTGAGATTCAGGACTTCAAGGACATTTACGAAGAGTACCTGAAGCTGCACCCTTCGGAAAGATAGTGTCTTAGTGGCGGAAATGGCGCACGCCAGTAAACACCATGGCTAAACCAAGACGGTCTGCGGCAGCGATCACTTCGGGGTCCTTAACTGAACCACCGGGCTGAATCACTGCTGTAATCCCGTGCTGGGCAGCTTCTTCCAAGCCGTCGGGAAAAGGGAAAAACGCATCGGAAGCCAGCACGCATCCGGCCAGTGGAAGTACGGCTTTCATTGCCCCGACCTTCACCGAATCCACACGACTCATTTGGCCTGCTCCGGCACTGACAGACTGTCCGGCGCGGGCATATACAATGGCGTTGGACTTCACGTGTTTCACTATTTTCCATCCGAAAGCTAGCGCCTGCCATTCTTCTTCGGTTGGTTGGCGCTGGGTTTTAACTTCAGCTTTTGCACGGTCGAAAGTCAATGAATCGACCGATTGCGCCAGCATTCCACCACTGATTGATTTCACTACGTAGCGTTCATCCGATGGGGTGACGCGGACCAATCGCAAGTTTTTCTTCAATGCCAATACGGCCAATGCTTCAATTGAAAACGCCGGGGCGGCAATGCATTCGGTGAAGATCTTGGCCAGCTCGGTGGCGGTCTCTGCATCCAGTTCGCGGTTGAAGGCAAGTACGCCTCCGAAAGCGGAAACAGGGTCTGCTTCAAGAGCCTTGCGATAAGCCATTGCCAACGTTTTCTGTTCCGCGCAGCCACAAGGATTTGTGTGCTTAATGATGGCACAGGCCGGATCCGAAAATTCGTTAATCAATTGCCAGGCAGCATCTAAATCCACCAGATTGTTGTAACTCAGTTCCTTGCCTTGCAGTTGCTCGGCACCAGCCACACCGCCAGCACCGCTGGAATAAAGCGCTGCTTGTTGATGCGGATTTTCACCGTAGCGGAGTGACATTTTCAGCGGCTGCCGAATGCTGAGTGTCTGGGGTAGCGGCGTTGGCTGATCGACGAAACTATCTCCAGAAATCGCAATACTTTCCAGACGGGCGGTGATGGCTGCATCGTAGGCGGCAGTAATCGCAAACGCCTTTTTGGCCAGATTCCAATGGGTGTTCAAGCTTAAAGAACCGTCGTTCGATTGCAGTTCTGTAAGCAACTGAATGTAGTCACTGGGCGAAGTTACCACGGCCACATCCTGATAATTCTTGGCAGCAGCGCGGATCATGGTTGGTCCGCCGATGTCGATATTCTCAATCAAATGGTCAACGGATGCGCTTTTGTCTGCCGCCACTTTCTCAAAGGCATAAAGATTCACCACCACCATATCAATGGTGGGAATGCCGTGGGCGGCGATGGCTTCCATGTGATCGGCCTTGGAGCGAATGGCAAGAATGCCACCGGCTACGCGTGGATGGATAGTTTTCACTCTGCCGTCCAACATTTCAGGAAAGCCAGTTATTTCCGCCACGTCTTTCACTGGGATGCCAGCGTCTTTGATGGCCTTTGCTGTGCCGCCAGTGGAAATCAATTCCACCCCAAGTCCATTCAAACCACGTGCAAATTCCACGAGGTCCGTCTTATCTGTGAGGCTCAGCAGAGCCCGCCTGATTTTTGCCATGAAATGGTAATTTTCTCATAGAGGACCATCGCACGGATACAATAAAATGTGCCTTATAAAGTAACTCTGATTCCAGGCGACGGAATTGGTCCGGAAGTTGCCGATGCCACGGTCCGCGCCGTTGATGCCACAGGCGTTGCCATTGAGTGGGAACGCGTCGAATTAACATCGAAGATTATTGAAGCCGCTGGTACGCCGGTGCCACAACATGTACTGGATTCACTGGATCGCACCCGCCTGGGCTTGAAAGGTCCGGTGACTACGCCGGTGGCCGGTGGATTTTCCAGCGTGAATGTTGCCCTCCGCAAGAAGCTGGACCTGTTCGCCAATGTTCGTCCAGTGCATACGCTGCCTGGTCTGAAAACGCGCTTTGACGATCTGAAAATTGACATGATCCTGTTCCGGGAAAACACTGAAGATGTCTATTCCGGCCTGGAACATGAAGTGGTGAAAGACGTTGTAGAGAGTCTGAAAATTATCACCCGCACCGCTAGTATCAAGATTGCCGAATACGCTTTTGCTTACGCCCAACGCATGGGACGAAAGAAAGTGGTGGCGGTGCACAAGGCCAATATCATGAAGCTATCGGACGGCCTATTTCTTCGCTGCTGCCGTGAAGTGGCCGAACGTTATCCGTGGATATCATACAAAGAACTGATCGTCGACAATGCGTCCATGCAGTTGGTGATGCGGCCGGAAACGTTTGACGTGCTGATTTTACCGAACCTATACGGCGATATTCTTTCCGATTTGGCAGCGGGCTTAGTAGGCGGTCTGGGAATAGTGCCTGGGGCGAACATGGGTCGCGATCATGCCGTGTTTGAAGCGGTCCACGGGTCGGCACCAGACATTGCAGGTAAGGGGCTGGCCAATCCAACCGCGCTGATGATGTCGGCAGGAATGATGCTGACCCACTTAGGGGAGCATGATGCGGCCAAGCGACTGCATGACGCTATTGGCAAAGTATATTTGGATGGCAAACCATTAACGGGTGATGTTGGAGGAACTGCCAACACCACCCAATTTACAGATGCCGTAATTGCGGCAATGAAATAGTAAGTTAGTTAATGGTAATGGTGTCTGACTTTGTATCGCCACTGTAAGTGGCTGTAACTGTGGCCGTGGCTGGTCCTGACCCAGCCGTAAAGGTGACAATTCCGTAAGTTACTCCGGCGGGAATGACAATCGTTGAGCTGCTTAAAGGAACTGCCGTTGGGTTGCTATTGGTCAGCGTGACTACTGCACCGCCAGGTGGCGCAGGAAAGCGCAGACCCACTTCAAACTTGGTTGTCTGCCCAGTATTGATGGTTGGTTGACCAAACAATGCGGAGTAAATTGCAGGAAGAATAGTCAACTGCGATTGTGTGGTGGTGACTCCGTAGGTTGCGAAAATGTTGGTGGTTTTTGGAGCCGTAACCGACACCGGAGTAATTGGGAAGTTGACTCTGCTTAGTCCTGCGGGGATGAAAGCATTGGGTGGCACTGTGGCGGCTGAAGTGTCGGAACTACCCAATGACAGCGCAACGCCGCCTGGGGGCGCATTTCCATTCAAGTACACCGTGCCTGTTACAGGTCTGGCGGATGAAGTCGCGTTTTCGCTTAACGCAATGAAACTTAGCAATGGATCCACAGCCAGAGTATTGGTAACCGTGGTGCTGCCTGAAGTAGCAGTGATGGTGGGAACAAAACTGGAATTCACAGTGGTGGTGGTAATGGGGAAGGTGACACTGCGGGCACCTGCAGGGATGAATGCGCCGGAAGGAACGGCAGCGATGCTGGGACTTTCACTGGTCAATGTAACAGCAGTTCCACCAACAGGTGCGATGGTTGCCAGAGTAACTGTGCCAGTGGTGGAAGCTCCACCAACCAATTGGCGGTTGGCCAGAAATAGCGAGCTAGTAGGCGCAGGCGGATTGAACGGAGCTTTTCCAGTAATAGGGAATGGTCGATACAACGGGTCACCCACATTCACGATCACCCATTTCAACCAACGAGTATTCCGAAGAAACGCGTCGCCAACATTGGCACCTTCCAGTAAGTTACGAGCCAATCCGCCAGGGCGAGTGAGCCCGTCCAGATAAGGCTCATTTACTGCGCCACTGGTCACTGTGATTCCGTTGAGCAAAGCGTTTGCAACCCAGTTGGGACCACTGCGGGGATCGGCTGCTGAATTACTATCCAGATGAACTCCAATGGACCCTGGAGCAAAGTTGAAAACACCAGGACCGTTGTAGTGATTAAAGCTGTACCAACCGCTATAGAATGCAACCGGAGTTCCGGCAGGTGAGGGACAGGTAAGCGGTGCAGGACTGGTGCCGAATTCTTCGTTATTTGTGTCTTCGGTGACGGTGAAGCCAGCTTGATTCATGAACGTTGCTGCTTTGAAAAGGTCGAACTCGCCTGCATCATAACTGACGTCGCGAAGGTTCGTAATGGGGCCGTGATTACGGTCAATGCAAACTGCGCCAGTAAGATTATTCATGGCCGTTGTGGCACCGTCTACCAAGCCGTTGGCGATGGCCGGGGTTGCTCCATCGAGCCGCCATACCGAATAGATAAGGGTGCTGCGCGGGGAGGCGCGATAGGCTTCGAATGTTTGAAATGGCAGATAGACATTGCCCTGGTTTTGATTGTCAGCAAAGTATCGGTGAGGGGCACTGGGAACTAAAAAGAAATTCTGGGTTGTGTATTGATCCCACACATCGGCCAGGTAGGAATCGAGAGCTAAAAAGCCGGTGTTGGTCAGATACCGAAAAGGGCGCACATAGGCTAAAACGATATAGAGGATTTTTGTTTTACCTTCAGTGACCAGGCAATTTCGAATCGGTGCTTTTACAAAAGTGTTGTAGTCTGTTTGGTTCAGCTCGATGGCTGTCGGATCAGGAAGCGTGATGGCACACACTGCAGTGATGGATCGAGCGGCAATATAGTGATCTTTCACCGCTACCGAATCGGGCGAGTTAGAAACATAGACGACCATTGTTTTGGCGGCCAATGGGTCAACGGCATATAACTCACCGCCAAGGGCTGTGAGTAAGCACGCAAGTTGCAGGGTGTAAGTGAATGGAAAGTGTTTTAACACAATTAGCCTCCGTTAATGTTGACAACATTGAGTCGTGTTATTGTTCTAGTATGACTCTATACCAAGGTACCATTCCCCTAGGTCCCGGTGGGTGCCGTTTTTACGGGATTCATTGCGTTTTCTTTATCTTTCTAACGATGATGTTGGCGACGAATGTGGCGTATGCGACACCGATTCTATCGCCTGTTTGCGGGTCAGGATCGAATAATATTCCTGATGCGGTGGATGACGGTTTGGGGGGAGTCACGCCGGGCATCCTGTCCTGTGGCATTACTACAAACCTTTCCGGCATAGTTGGATCTGGAAACACCCTAACCATTTCGCTGATCGGATTTCATCATGAAGCGTCAGGCGATATTGGAATTACATTGACGCATTTCACAGACGCGACGCGCACGGTTATTCTGGGTGCTCAGCAGACTATGATCTATCGCATTGGCAAAGTGAGTAATGACCCGAATGACTTCGGCTATGCGGCGCAGTTTGGTGACCCCCTTGGCTTTGGCGAGAATTACGATTTTAATTCCGCCAATGCAACCAATATATGGACAGTGGCCACCAGCCTGGGCGCAGCCGATTTTATTCCCGGACAAGTTGCCGGATTCAACGCTGGATATGGAACCAATGGACCTTTGAGTTCGGTGCCGAATGTTTTTTCTTCCATGTTTGCAGGGCAACTGATTGCTGGATTTTGGCAGTTAGATGTTACGGACTATGCAGCAGGCCCTTCAGCCATTCCGGTAACGGGAACGTTATTGCAATGGCAGTTAGATATTGCCAATACAACAATCATTCCCGAACCTGGATACGGTGCAGTTGTGCTGGCAATGTTGATGGGATTTGCGACACTACGGCGTCGCGACCAGATTCAATAAACAAACCAGACAGGCCGCAGTAACTTCACTTGTTGAAGCTGCCGCCCAGCAGCTTTACCTGATTTACAGGTTCACTTAGTTGACTCCCCAGCCAAGTAAGTAATGCAAGTTTTCCATGTTAGCGGCCCACTTAGTTTTTAACAACGACTCGAATCGATCCGAGCGCCTCCCCTGCTGAGGGAAGGGCTTTCTGTAACAAGAGCATTCCGGCCGGAACTTATCTCTCTGCAACTGATGTTAGCAGGGTGGGTGGTAATTTCTTGACGAGGCAGAGGCGGTAAGTGGCTCAAATCTTGAGGGATGGGGTTTTTATTTGGGTTGTGAATGGGTGGGGGTTGGTGGGAGATCCTTCTGGATTGTCCTTTCAGCTCTTGAAGATATCTGCTCTCTGGCC
>JANMWO010000097.1:0-2504 GCA_031394025.1 Acidobacteriota bacterium | reverse complement strand
CGGGAAATGGCTGCTTCGAAAATATTGGCGTTGCTGATTCGTTTGACGCAGCGGAGCGCACCTTTCCCTTCCAGACGATACACCGTGGTCTGCACTGTTGTGTAGGCTGGACGGCCCAATGCTGGAAACGCTTCCTGAATTTCACGGACGGAGCAGTGGCCTTTGTTCCAAAAGGTATCCATGATCTGCAGTTCCAGTTTGGTTAGTTTTGGTGGGGCCATGTGATTCAACTATGATGCAAAGCAAGTCTACTATGCTTGTAGTTGGATAGCAAGTAAAATACTACAACTCAGTCTGGCGATGGTTTTTCAATGCTATCGACAATGATCATGGCCACCGGTCCTTTTTGCGATTCCAGTTTCAACCCCAACTGCTCTTGTAGCGCAGAAAAAATGCTTGGGCCTGCGGTTTCCGAGGAAGCAGGTGCGGGCGGTGGTCCTCCTGCTCCGAATGATCCGAAACCGATTTGCGTTTCGTCGGGGGTCCAATTGAGCTCAATATCGTACTTGCCTTTCAGTTCGGTCTTATCAATCACTTGCCGACCCAACTGATTCGATAAGTTCGTGACTAATGCGCCCATGTCCACCTGCTTGCCGGTGAATTGTCCACGGCCCATCCGAATCATCGGCTTACTTTCAGTGCCCTCCGACTCTTTCATTTTCATCCCATTCTTACCTGTCACCAGGGCATAGATCGGCATTTCCTTGTTTTCCCGGTGGATCTTCAGCTTGAATCGGTCTACCAACATTGCCTGGATCATGGGTTTTAGTAGATCGGGGGTTATCTTTTCCACGCCGTCTGCTTTGGCATTGATGTCGAAACGGTCTGTGCCCATCCAACCAGGGCCGCCGGTGATTTGGAATGTCCGCACGCTGTAGGCTACTTCTATGAGGAATTTAGCGCTCACGTTATTGCAAACCAGACGCCCGCCTGGGGCCATTTGGACGCGAACTTGATGCGAAGTAGGATCCCCAGGCTTGATGGATGCCACCTCAAATGTTATGGGCGTGGCAGGCGCTTGCGCATTGACCAGCCCAGCAGCAGCGGTGACAATGACCGCGCGTCGCGATAGACGAAGAGTGTTTTCCTGCATAGAACTATAGAATACTGTCAGGCGGAAAAAAGTTCCCAACTAATTCGGTTTAGCGGTCACCTGCATCCGATCGACATTCCCACTGGAGTCGGTTGCTGTAAGTAGAAACGTAGTCTGCTGGGTGATGGGAACAGGAACGCAGAGGGGATGTTCTGCTGGTTCCACTGGAGCTAGAGCAGGGGTGAGCGTCAACGATACTGCGCCTTTGGTTTGGTAGCAGAGGTTCACGGACAGACCGGCTTTGGCTGGCATAACATCAAAACTTCGGATCAGTTGAACGGGTTGTGATGCAGCGACCACACGGACAGGAAATGGTTGCTGCACTTCCTGCCCATCGGTCCCTTTGGCGATCAACATGTAAGTTGTGCTTTGTTTGGGGGAAACGGCGAAGCAACGATTGCGGGAGAGTCCCAGTTCCACTTCAGGTGGTTCCATTCGTACCGATTGTGCATCCTCCACGCCGTAACAAATCGTCAATGGTTGGCCCTTGACTACTTGTGTATTGGCTCCGTAAAACTGTAGGATTCTGGCGCGCTGCGAGGTTTGTTGCTTGGCATGGTCGGAAAGAGGGGCAGAGCCGCAGGCGACTAACACTACAAGCAGGATCGGCTGCAGTTTGATGAAACTTTTCATATCCTTTTTGATACTCTCATAACTGAAGCGAGGACGGTTGCTGAAAGACAATGAAATCCATTTGTGGCTACGAGAAGTGGATCAAGACTGTGCTGATAATGACGGGATTGGGGAAGGAATCCTTTCGCCCGAGGAATTAGATCGTGCGGCAAGGTACCGCTTTCCACGCGATCGACGGCTGTTCCGTTTCGCTCATACTTTTCTACGGCAGACACTGGCCAGTTACTTGGACCGAGCTCCACATGACTTACAGTTCAGCATTGGAAGTCATGGCAGGCCGGAACTGATTGGTGAAGAACTGCGCTTTAATCTGACTCATACAGAAGGGCTGGTGGGCTGCGTTGTTACTCACTCTGCCGATTGTGGAGTGGATGCAGAGGCAGTGGACCGTCGGGCAGATCAACAACTTTTATCGGCAAGAGTATTTACGGTTCAGGAACAAGAAGCGTTTCAGAATGCTGCGGAGGACGAACGGTCTTTACTGTTTTTTAAAACGTGGACGCTGAAGGAAGCGTACATTAAAGCTCGTGGGCTGGGCTTGGCGTTACCCTTGCGGGAAATCTCGTTTGATTTATCGGGTGTGGAGCCCACGGGATGGTTTGGCGCTGCAGTGGGCGATGTGGTCGAGCAGTGGCGATATTGGAGCGGGATGGCAAGTGATGGGCATGTTTACGGCGTAGCAGTGCGTTCGCCGCAAGCTGTGCTGTTACTCCGTTGAACCAGATTTGCCGCCAAGGGCATCCTGCAAAAACTTGGCGATGGAGACGGTCAACGCCCG
>JANMWO010000091.1:0-6681 GCA_031394025.1 Acidobacteriota bacterium | reverse complement strand
TATATGGATTTTACACAGTCCCCGCAAGGGGGCGGGGGAGGTGGGGGTGGTGGGGAAGGCGGGCAGGACTAGAAAGTTTCTGAACGTCAGAAGGAAATTATTTCCGCTACCTGGAACCAGATCCGGAATCGTTTTGCGACACCTGCACAGCAGCAGGAAAACGCTAAGTTCCTGAGTGAACAGGAAGCAAAATTGAGTGAGCAGGCCAAGAGCCTGGCCAAGAGAATGCGCAGCCGTGAGTTGACCGGCGGCAATCAGGAATTTGAACAGTTCGCGAAAAACATGGATGAAGCGGTGAAGGCCATGGGGGGCGCAGTGGACAAGTTAAAGGTGGCCAAGTTGCAACCTTCGCTGGCCGATCAGCAAAAAGCTTTGCAGCATTTAATGCGCGCTGAAGCCATCTTTAAACAGATCCAAGTTGCCTTTGGAAGCAAAGGCGGTGGCGGGGGCGGCGGTGGTGGCGCCGGTCGGGAACTGGAAAGTCTGTTCGACTTAGAACTGGATACTGAAAAAAATCAATTCGAAACCGGGCAACAAGCTTCTTCAGAACAGAAGGCCAAGGAAGTGGATGAGGCTCTGGAAAAATTGAAGCAACTGGCACGGAAGCAGGAAGAACTGGCCGATGCACGGCAGAAGAGTCCGCAATCGTTTGAACAGCGCTGGCAGCAGGATATGCTGCGTCGTCAGGCGGAAGAATTGAAGAAGCAGATGGAGCAATTGTCACGCGGATCGGAAAGTTCCCAGTCACAATCTCAATCGCAATCGTCCAGCAGCAGTTCGTCGCAGGGTCAGCAAGGTCAACAGGGTCAACAAGGTCAACAAGGTCAGCAGTCTGGATCGCCGCAGTCCCAGCAGCAACAGCAGCAGCAAGCGGGGAACCGGAATCAGCAACAACAACAGCAGCAGCAACCCAAGCCGAATTCGCCCACCAGAGAACGTCTGCGCGATATGGCTGGTGCCAATGAAGTGGATCCGCGCCTGAAGCAGGCGTTGGAGCGGTTAGATGCCGCAACCAAGGACATGCAACGGGCGGGTGATTCCAAGCAAGGCGGAGAGACTGCGCAATCGGCTGCGGATGCCCGACGTGCGGCGGAACGTTTGAATGAAGCGAAGAATTTGTTGGGCGGCATGCGGGGTCAGCAGACTTCAGATAAAGTGCACGAGCTTTCCCAGCGTGCGTCAGACTTGGCCGATAAACAGCGTGATTTTTCTGAACGGATGAAACAGACTTTCCCCAATACTCCCAGTGGACAACCTACGCCCAGCGCAGATCGTGCGCAGAGTGCGGCTTTGGGTCAGGAAAAGGAAAAGCTGCAAGAGAAATTGCAGGGATTGGAACGCAGCATGCAGGATGCATTGCGGGAACTGAATAACGGTAAAGGCGAAGCGGCTGGCAAGGTTCGGGAAGGCTTAAACCTCATCCAACAGGACCAGTTGGGCTTGCGCATGAAGTACAACGCTGAAAACATCAAGAATGGTTTTGGGGCGTATGTGCGTTCGCGTGAAGATATGGTCACGGCCGATTTGGACAAGCTGCGGGAAATGATGCAGCAAGCCGAAAAGTCGATGAACGGTCAAAGCCGTGGCGGGTCGGACAAGGAAAAGGGCTTAGCGGGCGTTGAGAAACTTCGCGAGCAGATGGAGAGTATGGCTCAGGCTGCTAGAGGCCAGCAGCAAGGCAAGGGTCAAGGGCAACAACCAGGCCAACAGGCTGGCAATCAGCCTGGACAGCAAGGTCAGCAAGGCAAGCCAGGACAGAATGGACAGCAGGCTGGGAATCAACCCGGACAACAAGGCCAAGGTCAGCAACCAGGCCAAGGTGAAGGTCAGGGCCAGGGCCAGGGCCAACCAGGTCAGGGACAAGAACAAGGCCAGGGACAAGGCCAGCAAGGGCAAGGTCAGGGTGGCCAACAGGGTCAAGGTGGCGGACAACGTGCAGGCGGCGGGAACCAACAGGGTGGTGGCACCGGGGCATTTGGGAATCCGGGTCGCGACAATTTTGGTGGCAATGGCTATGGTGCGATGAATCGCGGCGATGTCCCGTTCAATACGACTGCTATGGAGGGCGCACTGCGCGACGGTGCCCGCAATCTGAATGAGCTTCGTCAAGCTCTGGGGCAAGGTAAGGACGTGGAGTCGGCGGAAATGTCCAAGGAAATCGAGCGGCTGCTGCAAGAGATTCGCGACATTGATCCCAAGCAATTCAAGGGCAACCCGGAATTGATTGAAAAAATCCGCACGCAATTGCTTCCATCGCTGGAACATTTAGAGTTGTCATTGCGACGTCAGGTAGACGATTCAGTGAAGGGGCAAGTACGGACTCCGGCCTCCGATAAAGTTCCAGCAGGCTACGCTCAGGCTGTGGCCGATTACTTCCGGAAGTTGAGCAGCGGCAAGTAATTCAAGGAGTCGAAAATGCGGCGAGTAGATGCCAACGATAGCGACATGTCCGGGTCCACATTCATCAATGTGAATCTTGCCAGCGCTGTCTTTGATGACGTCAATTTGACGGGAGCAACTCTGAACAACGTCAATCTCTCTGGACTACGGATCACCTATGCGAATCTAAAGGGCGCGTCCATTGTCCAGAGCCTGACGGATGGGATGACCATCAACGGCATCTCAGTAACGGAGTTGTTAGCCTGTTACCAAGCCAAACATCCTATCAAACCGGATGCTGCGTAAGCAAATTATTTCTGAACGGGTAGATTGTAGACTGGCGTCGTAATGGAATCGAGTGTAACCGTCATCGGCTGCACTCCATTCACTACTTCGTTCTTCAGGAAGAACTGCAACTGCATCGCCGACCCAAATAGAAACGCACTCACCGGCTTGTGTTCAATTCCGGCAATGTTAATGACCACTTGTTTCGGTGTGCCAAGGCTTTCAGGGATGCCTGTAACAATCATGCCAAGCAGTTCCCCCACGCGAGCTGGCCGATTGGAATCCACTACAATTCCCGGACCGGCGATCAAGGAAGTAATCTGCGTCAGTGGTGCAACATTCAGCACCGTCGGTTGGCTGACATCGCCGTTGTATTGCAATCGGGCAACTGCCGGACCAGAAGATAGACCCACTGGCATGGGGAAGCTGACAGAGCCGCCCAGGACAGTCACGGCCACCTGTTGATTGTTGATGAACAAAACCAGATTGAGCGGATTTTCCGGCAGGTTCAGGACATTCAAAACTCCTGTCGAACCCGGTTGATACGACTGCACATTGCTTGGTACTGAAATAGTCAATTGGCGTGGATTGGGTGCCACTACCGTAATTCCCAGTGCTTGCGTGAAGGTGCGCAGGCCAGTGGAAACGCGCATGGCGTAGGTGCCCGCCTGGGTGTTGGGGGCAACGGCAACGGTGACCAGAAGGCGGTTCGGATTCACCACCCATACCCGCTTCACAAACAGATCCGTTGTGGAAAAACCGACAGTCGTTTGGGCATCGAAAGCAACGTTAATTCCGGTCACCTCAACCACCGATTCCGACGCCGAGGGCAGGGAAGTATTCGGTGCCACAATCGACGAATTCTCGGTTCCTTCGTAGAGAAAAGTTACCGGAGCTTGCACGAATAATGAGCTTTGACCATCGGGATTGGCAGCCGTGACAAAAGCCCGGTACCCGCTGGGTGCAGACGGCAATGTGACCACCAATCTACCCAGCTCATCCACAGACTTGTTCAGCGCAGCCGTGCCATCAAACAAAATTTTCGTACCCATCGTCAAATTGGCACCAGTAATCACTGCCGAATCTTGAACGATAGCCAGTGATGTAATGGAAGGCGGCTGACGGGAAACAATATGTAATCCATTGGGCAGAATGTAGAGCTCACCATTGCGGGTGAAGACCAGGTGCTCTGGACCGTCGTTGATCAATGGTTTCGCTGTCCAGTCCACTTGCAGGTAGTCCACTGTGGCAGCTCTCAGGTTGCTGGCTGTTAGATCTTCGCCCAACATAGATAGTTGTAGGCCCGCAGCCACTTGCCCGTTCTGCAAAAGGCCTTCGCCAATCGCGTATGAAAAATAGCGGTTCCCTGCCGTGTTCAAATGGGCCGGACGAATAAAAAGCTGGCCCGGATAACTATAGGTCAGGACATCATAAAGGGTAAGCGAAGCGCGCCGTTGCACTGAGAAATTTTGAGGATCGGCAGCTTGCCCTGCGGAAACATTCGTGATGGAACTGGGAGTCTTCGTCCCCGGATAAAAGACGCTATCGAAATCCGGGCTCCTGTCCATGTCCCTGTTCAAATTGTCTTTGGGCAGCACCAATCCAATGGTTGGCGGCAGCGGGCTGACATACAGATTGTAGGAGCCAGCAGGCAGGCCGTCGATCCTGTAAGTGCCATCAGGATTGGTGTAGGCACTGATCGCCGGACCCTTGGCCACAATGGCGGTGACGCTGGCTAAGGCCACTGCTGCACCATTATTGGTGACCCTCCCGGTGATGGAACCGAATGTATCTTTCGCTGCCTGGGTGGGATAAAGAGTGGAGATGCCTGCGATATCGTCGAAAGTCAGCGGTACAGTTTTGGTGGTTGTTCGCTGCAATTCCTGGCTCATCGCGCCAGCCGAAGTGGAATGTTGCAATCCCAATGCATGCCCCAGTTCATGGACTGCCGTTTGAAAAAAAGCTTCCGTCCACGATGGCCGAAGCGAAGCATCTTTACGAAGGATCACTTGAGATCGAAGAATGGGGACGTAGGTGCCTGTTGCCAAAAACACTTGGTCACCCTTCACAATGGGGCCACCACGACCGAAAACTCCTGGTTCCAGATCGTCGAAAATCACATCGATACCCGGTGTATTTTGTGGGATGGAATTACTTAGAAAACCGCCAAAGCGGACCCGCAGATCAGAAGTTTCCACCGCGTTCCAAATGTTTGCCGCAGCCCGAATCTGGCTCACCACTGCCTGGAAATTATCGCCGTCAGCGTACTTTGTCGGGCCCTGATCGGAGATCAAAAACGTAACTGTTTTTTCAGGTAATGCATTCAAGTCGAACCGTTCCACAATCGGATTGAAGGGTCCGACGCGATTTGTATAGTGAACAAAAAAGTAATATGCGTCAGCCGCAGACGATAGCAAAACCATGCCCGCTAGCAGTGCCGCTACTCGTTTGGTGACCTGCATAACTACTCTTTCCCCGCGCCGATTCGACTGCGCAATTCGGCCAGCGACATCCTGAAACCGGTGTCATTTTGTGGCACTAATGTCGCTTTTTCGAGCATAATTGCATCAGAAATGGCGTTTCTGGAGATGAATTGCGCACCTAAAGCGTCTTTTTGGAGGTCAAAAGCGCCCTGTTGCATCCCAATGACGTGGATCAGACCCTTCGGAGATTTCCACAGGAATAAGACCATTTCTGAATTGGCAACCAGTTTGGGAGCTCCTGCAACAGATTGCGAAAGTCCGTTGGCAGACCCGCCAGGAACAAGAACGTCCAAGTTGGCGGTGCTAGAACCCTTCAATTTTTCAGTGACTTGCAGCGAAAACTTGGTGTAAATTGTGCGACCGGAAAGGATTCCCGCGCCACCTTGGATTCGAGCCCGAACAATGTAGGTGGATTGAGCGATCATCTGGTCCATGGACAGACGTTCCAACGTGGTTGCTCCCACGCTTGCCATCGTCATTAATAGAATTGCCAGGAACCGCATATTCACCTGTCCATAAGATAAGCAGTTCGGTTGCCAGGTGCAAGGCTGTTTATTGTCAATCAGTTAGAGGCTGGAAGAGGGGGCTATCGTGTGTTGGTGTGACACGCTGTTGGGTCCTACTGACGCGATTCGTGACAATAGGTGCAGTCGTTGGACACCTTGTTTTGCCGGTGGCACTCCATGCAATCTCCCATGGCAATGCCCACTTCCTTGAACATTTTGTCGCGTTGGGCAACTTCGCCGTGACAGGTCTTACACTCTGTGCCCTTTTCCATATGCGTGCGATGGCTAAAAAACACATATCCCGGAAGCTGATAAATCCGTTGCCAGGGAACATTGCGTTTGGCTGCATGAAACTCGGCCAGTTTGGCGATTTGCGGGGATTCCTTCTTGATGCTTTGATGGCAGGTCATGCACTTTGCGGTCACCGGAATGCCCATGATTTCGCCGGGATCCTTGTTTTCATGACAATCCTTACACTTCATCCCCATGGATAAATGGGTCTTATGGCTGTAAGCAATGGGCTGCTCTGGACCTGGTGCTGCCGTTTGAAAAAAGGCCAGAAACAGTACTGAGACCCAATCCATTTACAGATCACCTTTGCGTTTCTGTTCCAGAATGTACTCGCTGGCCCGCATGGTGAGCGATAGGATAGTCAACGTTGGATTTTGCGCGCCACCACTGACAAAACTGGACCCGTCCACTACAAACAGATTCTTCACGTCGTGAGTTTGGTTCCACTTGTTCAGCACGCTGGTCTTTGCGTCAGCGCCCATGCGGCATGTCCCTAATTCATGGATGCTTTCACCGGGGGGAACGACTTCCTTATGGGCTGCCAAAATTTCAAACCCCGCACCTTTGGCCATCTCAATTCCCATATTCATGGCGTCTTCAGCCATGTTGTATTCGTTGCTGGTGTAGCGATGTTGAATATGTAAACAAGGGATTCCCCAGGCATCTTTCAAATCTGGGTTGATTCGCACATAATTTTCTTTGCGGGCCAGCACTTCGCCCATGGTGGTCATGCCAAA
>JANMWO010000080.1:0-3251 GCA_031394025.1 Acidobacteriota bacterium | reverse complement strand
TGATACTAGACAGTAGCGAAAGCGAAGCAAACAGGCAAGATGGAATTTCTTATCGGCTCAATCGAAGATTGCTATGGCATGTGAATCGGTTTGCATTGGTAGGCGGTGAATGTCTTCTGGAGTTAGAGTGGCACAGGCGTTTCGAGGTGAGGGACGAGTTGGTGGATGGATTATTGCAAGCAATGGAAATGCTATTTACGGATAGGGCGGGAACGCATAGATTTTTTAGGTGATGGCGGGAGTGGGACGGATGTTAGTAGGTTCTGACGGTTGCGTCTGCGATGGGAAGTACGGTAAGAGGGTATAATTTTAGTCGGGTGAAGGGCGGTCACTTCCCGACATTTTTTAGGGACTTAAGAATCTGGAAATACTCCGTCTGTTCCTCAATTTCCCGTAGGTGCCAATAAACTCAGGAACAGCTAGCAATCCAGACTGCCAACTGAATCAGACGTCCATTAATCATTCGGCTGACGACACCACCATTAAGGTTACTTTTCATCTAGAGCTATACGCCCCTGTGACGGGTCCGAGAACCGTTTGGAGCGCAGCTGTTGGTTACGACGGACAAGGTCAAGTAGCTGCGAGCACTCTATGGACTCCCATTGGAGTTGTAAGAAAAAACTAAGCAATAAGAGGAGATTAGTCCTATCAACTTGAATTCGAGCCGTAATTTACCTTGGCGCCCATATCGAACCGCAATACCCTTGTAATCCCCATTTCGCTGAGATAGACTCTGAACGGAGTTGACCCATGTTAGATCTCACAATGAATCGTTTATTCTTAAGGACTTTCGGTTTCGCAGTCCTCATGCTCGGACTCGCACCCGCAGTCAATGCCCAGGCCGTCTCCATCGCCAACATTACCGGTCTGGTTGTCGATGAGCAAGGCGCTGTCCTTCCTGGGGCAGAGATCAAATTGATTGGAACGGATAATGGATCCATTCATAAAGCGGTTGCCAACGCCAATGGAATTTTCACCATCCCCGGCATGCAGATCGGTTCTTACACGCTTGAGGCCACTGCAACGGGTTTCCACACACATGTGCAATCTGGTATCAGCCTACGGGTGGGTGACAATGTGCAGGTGAATATCCAGATGAAGGTTGGTTCCGTTTCCGAGCGAATAGAGGTCAGCTCAAACTCCGGGACACTGCAAACGCAACAGAACACCATTTCTCAGGTAATTGACCAGCGCCGGATCATGGAACTGCCGCTGAACGGACGGGACCCAACGGAATTGATCACACTCTCCGGTGCCTCAATCAACAAAAGCGATGGTTCCAACACGGGCAGCAAGAGCATGTACAACTCTCAGTCCATCTCCATTGCGGGAGGTGCGGGCAACACCACCAACTATCTGTTGGACGGCGGCGACAACAACGACAGCTTCACCAACGTCAACATGCCGTTGCCATTTCCCGACGCGCTGGCGGAGTTCAGTGTGGAAACCAGCACACTGCCTGCGCGCTATGGCATTCATCCAGGCGGAGTGGTGAACGCGGTGACCAAGTCAGGCACAAATCAGTGGCATGGGAATGTTTTCGAGTTCATCCGCAATGGAAACGTGAATGCGATTAACTACTTCGCGCCGCGCCAGGACAGCCTGAAGCGGAATCAGTTCGGCGGAACATTCGGCGGGCGGGTGATTCGCGACAAGCTGTTTTTCTTTGCGGGCTATCAGGGCTCGCGCATCCGCCAGGATCCTTCGTCCACTTCAGCGTTCGTTCCCACCGCGGCGGCGATTGCAGGCAATTTCGGCCAACTGAACGGCGCGGGCTGTCAATCCAGTGGAAAGGCCCGGACCATCTTGGATCCCACCAACGGGCAGCCGTTTCCGAACGCACAGGTGAGCCCCACCCGCTTCGATCCAGCGGCGCTGGCGCTGTCCAAGTATTTGCCTGAAACCGCCGATCCCTGTGGGCGCGCATCTTATGGGATTCCGGTTCAGTCCAATGATCGCCAGTTCATCACCCGCATTGACTGGAATATTTCGCCGAAGCATATGCTGTATGGCCGTTACATGCGTGACGACTATACTTTGAAGGCTTTCTTCGATCCGAAGGACATCCTGGTGACCTCGACGACAGGGAACGTGGAGCATGCCCAGACCTTCGTGCTGGGTGATACTTACACGCTGAGCCCGACGACGGTGAATTCCTTCCACTTCACCATCGGCCGACGGACGAATGACCGGGGCACGAGTCCGGACGGGATTAACGCAGCGAAACTTGGCGTCCAGAACATGTATCAGGGAACCACCAACTTCCTACAATTGAGCGTGGCGAATGGCGGGTTCAATATCGGCTGCGGCACCTGTGCGCTGGGCAGTTTCCCCATTACCAGTTTCCAACTGGCCAACGATACCGACATCTTGCGCGGGAAACATCAGATCGCTTTCGGCATTGACACGTTGCGGACGCGCGACGGGCAGAATAATCATTACCAGGACAATGGAGTGTTCAACTTCAATGGACAATTTACCAACGATCCACTGCTGGATTTCATGTTGGGAAAGATGAACAACTTCAGCCAGAGCGGGCAGCAGTTGAACGATCTGCAGCAGACCATTTTCCAGCTCTACATTCAGGACACTTATCATGTGACCAAGAAGCTGGTTGCGAACGTGGGCCTGCGCTGGGAGCCGCTGCTACCGGAATACGATCACTTCAACCGGGGCAGCACGTTTTCAAGGGCCGCTTTTGACGCAGGCACAGTTAGCAGCGTGTATGCAAAGGCACCCGCCGGGTCTTTGTTTTATGGGGACCCTGGGATTTCCAAATCGTTTACTGCGAAGCGGCTGAACAATTTATCGCCACGGCTGGGTTTGGTATACAACCCCGATGGCAACGGAAAAACTACGATACGGGCTGGAAGCGCAATTCTGTACGATTCGCCTGGCACGTTCATCCCCTACCGGATGGTGGCGCAGAATCCACCGTATGGTCCGCAGGTGACGAACACCAACGGCCCGTACCAGTTCAGCAACCCATGGGGGACCGTGCCTGGCGGCAATCCTTTCCCGCTGCCTCCCCCGTCCAAAGATGTTAAGTTTCCGCTGACGAATGCTGAGGCGTTTCTGCCGCCGAATCTGCACTCGCCGACGGTGTACCAGTGGAACTTAAGTGTCCAGCATCGGTTTGGGGCGGACTGGATTCTGACCAGCTCCTATCTGGGGAACAAGACTTCGCATTTGTGGCTGGGAAATGAAACGAACCCGGCCGTGTTAAATAAATGAAAAAGTGGCAACGCCCC
>JANMWO010000076.1:0-28685 GCA_031394025.1 Acidobacteriota bacterium | reverse complement strand
ATAATGCGAGAATCGCTATCAAACTAAGAAGACTTTGCTTCCAATACATCATCTCGTAAGTATATATTGGGAAAGCACTATTCGCAATCGTCACGCCGATGGGAGGCGCGACCCCGGCTGTTTTTTATTCCCACACTTTCGCCACCACCAACAACACGTTGCCACCCAACTTCTTACGCCCCTATCAGGGCTATGGCGATATTTTCCTTTACGAGTTTGCCAACTCCTCAAATTACAACTCGCTGCAAGCTACCTTTCAACATCGGATGAGTAGAAATCTGAACATTGCTGCGTCGTACACATGGAGCAAAGCGTTAGATGCCAGCGACAGCTACAACCAGACGGTAGATCCATTTCTTCCAGCACGATCTCGAAATTACGGACCTGCCGGCTTCAACCGCACGCATGTTTTCAATACGAATTTCTACTACAATTTTCCGAAATCGCGTGCAAGCTTCCGGCCTGTTCGCATGATTGCCAACGGCTGGACGCTGTCGGGAGTTGCCCGCATTAATACCGGAGCACCGTATACACTTGCTTATGGCACTTTGAATGGCATCACCAATCCAACGGGTTCGCCTTCTGAAACAGCCAGGCTGCAGGTATTGGATCCTAATGCACCTTTGGCCCAGCGTTTTAGCCCTCCTCCGCAGCCTGCCGGTCAAGGTAACCTTCCTTGGTCCAGCACCAGCACTGCTCCGCAACTGGGGAACCTGGGTAGGAACACACAGACAGGGTTCGGGACTGCTAACTTCGACCTTTCTTTTTACAGAGAACTGAAACTGACCGAACGCGTGAAATCAACGTTACGCTTTGAAGGCTACAACGCTTTGAATCATACGCAGTTTTCTGGCTTGGATACGACCTTGAAATTCGATAACACTTCCGGTTCCAACTACAATACATTGTTCAGCCAACCAACCAGCGCCCGCCCAGCACGAGTCATACAGATTGCGCTACGGGTACAGTTCTAACGATTAGAGAGTATGTTCAAGAAGCAGATGTCGCCAACTGAAGCGGCATCTGCCTATCAAAGCGACGCGACTTCTAATTCGTTTTGTAAAATACACCCGTTCATAAATACATCCACACCTACCCGCCAGCATCCGAAGAAGGAAGAAACGTTATCCTTGAATTAAGGCTCCATCTTGTCTTCCATCCGCCATCGGCTCTTCACTGCTGCAGCACTTGCAGTATCATCACTTGTTGCCCATAAGTTACGCAGCTTCCTGACTCTGCTTGGTGTCATTATAGGTGTCGCTTCCGTCGTCCTGGTTGGTGCCGCCATTGAAGGATTGGGAAACTACGCTGAAGAGAGCACCTCCAAGGCATTTGGTAGCGAAACTTATCTTGTTGCACAAATCGCCAATGTTGGCCGGATGACCCGCAAAGAGCGCGCCGATAAACTTCGTCGCAATCGCCAGCTTCGTAACGAAGATTTGGACTACCTGGTAACGTCCACTGGCGATGAAGTCCTGTATAGCGCCTATCGCAACCAGGCTGACGATTTGAAGCATGGCAATCAAACCATGGAAGCGGCAAGCATTCTGGGCGTTTCCGCCAATATCGCCGAAATTCGCGACCTTGTAGTGGTTGAAGGGCGATTTTTTACCGAACAGGAAGAACAGGCTCGCCAACAGGTTGCAGTTATCGGCCAGGATGTTGTGACTGAACTTTTCCCCGCCGTTGTTCCAATCGGCCAAACCATTACGATTCGTGGTTTCATCTTCACTGTTGTGGGCGTTCAGGAAAAGCTCGGCTCCGCCGATGGCCGATCTCAAGACAATTCCTTCTACATCCCAGCCACTGTATTCAATCGCATTTACGGACCGCCGAAAAGCCTTTCCATTTTTGCGCGACCCAAAGCAAAATCCGGGCTCACCTTGGCCGAATCACTCGACCTGTCCCGTGTTGCCTTGCGTACTCGCTTTAAAGCACGACCAGGCGCAGAAGATCCATTTGATACCCTCACCCCCGACGCCATTCGCGCGTTTGTCGATTCTATTCTTGGCTTAGTCAAAGCGATTGTCATTCCAGTTACAGCAATCTCACTGATAGTCGGTGGCATTGTAGTGATGAATATCATGTTAGTAAGTGTCACGGAACGAACACGGGAAATCGGCTTACGCAAAGCATTGGGTGCACGGCGCGGCGATATCATGCTGCAGTTCCTGATTGAGTCGGTGATGATGTCAGCCATGGGCGGATTAATGGGATTAAGCTTGGGGGCCGGGGTGGCGTATGCTTTATCCTTTGCTTTTGGGCTCAAATTGGGTGTTTCTGTTGTATATGTAGTTTTGGCGATTGTGGTTTCTTCGGTGGTGGGTATCCTATCAGGCTGGTACCCGGCAAGTCGTGCTGCAAAGTTGAATCCGGTGGAGGCGTTGCAGTCAGAATGAGAATTTCAGTTACAGAAAATGTGCGGTTGGCGCTTACCTCTGTTTGGACAAATCGCTTCCGTTCTATGCTTACGATTTTGGGAATCGTGATCGGGATTACTACTGTTGTTACCGTCTCAAGCCTACTTACTGGATTACGCAAAGGTGTGGTTACTTTCTTTGAGGAGTTCGGGCCCGACAACATTTTTCTGAGTACGTTCAACGGCGATCCTAACGGTCGTCCCAATCCTAAAGAAGCCAAACGGCGTCCCATGAAGCCTGAATATGCTGAAATGATCAAGCGTCTGGCACCTTCCATTGAAGAAACCTCCGTAAGTATGTTCATCCCGCCAATTATTGGCCGACAAGCCATGATCGCAAAGGTGCCGGGTTACGAATCGGACTCAGTTTCCATGATGGGAATCTCTGCGTCGGGCTGGTTGACGCAGCCGAAAAACTTGAAATGGGGTCGCGTGTTTACGCAAGAGGAAGATACCCGTGGCGCGCACGTGGGCGTGATCGGACCCAAGCTATCGGAAGCACTGTTCCCAGGAATTAATCCTGTGGGGCTGACGCTGAATGTCTCCGGTGCCGACTACGTGGTGATCGGGGTGACCGAAGAAGCCAAAGGCGGCTTTTTCGGTGAAAACGGCTTGGATCGAATGGTGACCATTCCCTTGCAGACGGCCAGAATGCGGTATCCAGGCATGCTTGATCGCTTTCAAATCACATCCAAGGCTCGCGAGGGCCAGCGTGCTGATGCACTGGAAGAAGTGCGAGCCGTAATACGCCGGGCCCGCAAGGTGGAGCAATCCAGTCCCGATGACTTTGTGATCTCTACGCCCGATCAAATTGTGGAACGATTCAACAGCTTGACGGCGGTGATTGTGCTGGTATCAACAGCCCTTTCCGGGTTGGGGCTGTTAGTAGGCGGAATCGGCGTAATGAATATCATGCTGGTAAGTGTTACTGAAAGGACGCGTGAAATTGGCGTTCGGAAAGCATTGGGCGCGCGAAAAACAGACATCATTTTTCAGTTTTTGATGGAGGCAGTTACGCTCACCGGGCTAGGGGGAATCTTAGGGATAATTATTGCCGTGGGGATCACACTATTGATCGGCAAACTTGTGACCGCCCTGCCATCGGAAGTGCCCCCATTCGCCTTAGTGCTGGGATTCGTGGTGTCTGTAGCTGTGGGCCTATTCTTCGGAGTTTGGCCTGCCTATAAGGCAGCACAACTGGACCCAGTAGAAGCGCTACGCTACGAATAGATCCTAACGAATTACCGATGCAGAAGCGACAATGCGAGGATCTTCCCCAGTGCGGAAACGAACTGTGGCCCCAACCTTGACACCGATTTCGCTGAACGTCTCACCGCGATACCCTTCAAGTTTGCCAAGATCAATGCCATACGTCCGAAGATTCGTATTTTCAACGACGTAGAAAATGCCTGGGACCATTCCGATGCGCGATATTTTTCCTTCCAAATTCAGGCTATTGGCCAAGTTGTTAAGGTCTCCCTGGAAATTGTTAAGTACAATTCCATTATGCGCGGGAGAAGCAAATGTAGCGATCAGCATATCAATTACCTTATCGACCTAAAAGTACCGAAACAATAGACTCCTAAACAACTTAGTCCCAACTGTGATAAATTAGTACCTTCGGTGATCGGCACAATCGCTTTCCTTCGTTATGATGGATCTGTATGAAGCTGACCACGCGAATCACCTCCACTCCAAATACAATGCGCCAAGAAGGTAAAGTCGTCAGAATAGTGCCCACCATGGGATTAGCCTATCTCGAAGAAACCACCTCTATGAAACTTATCGGCTTTTCCCTCAACCAAGTTGATGGATTTAACGGTGAATCTTTCAAAGAATTGGGCGTGGTGCCCGGTGCCTTATTCTCCTTCACTGCATCTTTGGATGGTCGGGTGACCTATATTTCCAAAAAAGCGGCGGCAAAATCCGTCGGCGCGAGCTAACTATACCGTGGGGCAGCTATTTTTGGATCCCCAAAACCTTCCCCGTCATTGTTCCCATTTTCAACACGTCCCAGCCTCACTCCCACAATCAGTTCGAGACCTTGGGCACCTCCCCAACCTGGAACTGCTGCTGCCGGGTGATTTGATCCTGATTTCACCCATTTCGCCCACATCTTTCCAGAGAGAGATTCAAAAAACTCAGAAAACCGGCGGCTACCATAAAGATGACGCCCAGTGGACTCATGCTGCCGTTTACCTTGGATGGCATTTCAATATTTGCGAGGCCACCATTAAAAGCGGCGTCCGGCAGGCTTCTTTGCTGGATTCATTGGCCACCCATCGGGTTCGGTTTCGACGTTTTCCCGGCCTTGACGTCGATTTTCGCTGGAAGATTGCCGTGTCCGCTGCCCTGCAAATCGGCACATCCTATGGCATCGTGAGCGCGATTAAAATCTATTTACGGTCGACTAAGGGACTGCACCTTCCACAGAAAGCTGGCACCAAGTCCCGCTCCAAGCTGATTTGTTCGGAACTATACGCAGACTCGCTCCTTGCAGTGACCAGCAGAACACTGCAATATGACCACCCCGGAAAGGACTTGAGTCCCGCCCTATTGAGTCATGTTGAGGAGTTAGAAGATGTTCCGGTGGACTGGCTGAAAATCTGACGTCTTAGTGGGGCTTGGCTCTAAAAAAGCAAGCCCCCCCCAAACTACTTACTGCTTAATTGGCAATGTTGCGGAAATCCCTGTAGCCGTAGCGCTGCATGCTGGATGTCCCCAACCACCGGCACTTACTCCAAGGCCCAGACCGGGCGCATTGGTAATATCGTAAACGATGTTATCCGGACGAGTAGCGTCGCCACTTACTCCGCCAGGAACGAAAGACAGATTCAAATTGCGGCGTGTTCGCCAGGCAATATTGTGATCGGCACAGGAAGAATCACCACTTACTCCAAGGCCTCCAACCAGAACGTGGGTTGAGTTATACAGAGCTAGGCCACCACCAAACACATTCACGCCGCCAATTCGACTGCCCATCATTGGATCATTCGCCTGGCCAAAATCGGCTGAATTCCCTCCGTAAGCCACTGATGTGCTCACCGGATTGCTCGCCTGCAAACCAAATAAGCTGCCTCCAGGCTGAACGGCGCTAAACAGATTGGCCGTGGAAAGAACCAGTCCAGGAAGGCTGAAAGCGTTGGCAGTGTTGGCTTTTTGAGCTGAAATCACCCGACTTCCAGGCCACTGTTGACCCCGGTCCGTTCCCGTAAAAGCAACTGCGCAAACCACCCCATCGCGATTCACAATGGTGCCCCACATGTCCAGGTTGAACCCGCCGTTGGCCTGTGTTCGTGCCGCAATCAATGCCGCTTTCAAGGCTGCGTGCGATGGCAAATTCCGACATGCCCGGGCTGCTCCGCCGTCATCTGCGCGCAATAATCCCATACTTGGTCCGGCGAGCAAACAGGCCATCGTCCAAGCCGTGGTAAATAACTGTGTCTTCTTCATTCGGTCTAATCCTCTTAATCGTTGAGTTTTTACCTGCTGGGGTACTTATCAAATTATATTAGACTTCGTGATTTAAACTAACTTATCGTCGGAAAATTAACTGATCCACTGCTAACCGCCGTTCCCATCCAGCGCGTTCCAATAGTGGATCCTGACTCGGCTCAACTGGCCAACCCAAACAAAGGTAGGCTAGAAATGTCCAGTGATTAGGGACGTCCAGGCATGTTTGGGCGGCAATTGGATCCAGAATGGAAACCCACCCCAAGCCCAACCCTTCCGCTTGTGCGGCCAACCACAACGTATGGATCGCCATCACTACGGACCAGGTTAGTGTCTGCGGCATAGTCTGACGTCCAAGACCGGAACCAGTGGCTGCCTCTACATCGGCAAAGACTCCAATGTGCACTGGAGCTTCGTGCAACCCGGCCAATTTTAGACGACCATATTCCGCAGCTTGCTCCCCTTGATAATTTGCAAGCGCACTGGCATTGGCCATGGCGAAGTTTTCCTTTATCGCTAGACGCCGCGCCGCATCTTCCACCAAGACCCATCGCCATGGTTGAGAAAATCCGACCGACGGGGCAAGCATTGCCTGGCGTAACAAGTTATCCACCAACGCAGGGTCTATCGGAGTTGTGCGGAAGTGCCTGACGTCACGCCGCCACACCAGCAGCTTCTCAAGATCGTCACGGAATTCAGGACTAAAAATAGGAACGGACACGCATCCGATAGCTTCGCACACAAGTTAAACTAAGTGCATGCTGACCTTGCCCATTGCCTTTTTATTAATGGCCGTAACCAACGCTGAAGTTACAGCCAAGGTGCGTGAAACAGCAACTGCCTTCGCTAAAGCAATGGCCGAAGATAATCTTACGGCATCCAACAAGTTTCTGGCAGCCGATGCAATCTTCCATTCACCCAAAGGTGTCGGCTGGGAGCCACAGCAGATCGAAGTTCTTGATTCAGGAAAGCTGGCGTTAGTAAGTGGAACCAAATTCAACTCCATTTGGAGATTGGAATTGAATGGCAGTTGGAAGGCTGTGTTGGATTATAGTTGCCCAACTTGCCAGTGCCCGCCGTTTGTTGCCACGCCGGGGGAACTGCAAGAACAGGTACGCCAAACAGAAAGAGGATTCGCGAAATCAATGGCTGATCGCGATCACGCCGCCTTTGTTTCGTTTCTGGCCAAGGACGCCATCTTTTTTGCAGGCGCACAGCCATTGCGCGGTGCTGACAATGTCGCCAAAGACTGGAAGGCTTTTTACGAAGGGCCGCAAGCCCCATTCTCATGGGACCCAGATCGAATCGAAGTGAACGCCTCAGGTACCCTGGCGCTTTCCTCAGGGCCTGTCAAAGACCCGTCAGGCAAGCGCACCGGAACCTTCAATTCAGTCTGGCGTCGCGAAGGGAATGGACAGTGGAAAGTTGTCTTCGACAAAGGTTGCCGAGTCTGTAACTGTCCTTAATTATGAAAGAACGCGACCGGTTCCAGCGATGCAATCTTCCATCGCTTCCCTTTTTTCACGAAACGGCAGATGACTTTTTCGCGCTTGCGAATCACCGTTCCCACCGCTTCTGCCGAGCGAATTTCCAGCAGCCAATCCAGTTGAACAGTAAGTGGTCCGCTCCATTCCACAGGGTCGATAGCGGAGCCGATTTCGTTGCTCGCAAGCAAATCGCGCAGTTGCCTGGCCATGGTCCCGGTTGCGAAGTCAGTTAGGCCGATGGCGGCTTCGGCGTTGCCTTCACTAAGGGCTGCGGTGAATTCGCCCAACACTTCCAGCAGCGTTTCATGCGATACATCTTCAGACTGCGCGGACATGCCGCTGGAACCGATCAGCACAGCGAGGAATTGGCGGCGTCCCAGGTGCATGTTGATTACGACCGATAACTTGCGTTGATCTTGATATAGCCTTCCGTAAAATCGCAAGTGAAGAAGCGGGCACGGCCTTTGCCTTTCCCTTGAATACGCAAATCAATGCGCACGTCAGGTGTGTTCAGCAAATACTTCAATTCCTCTTCATTAAACTTAGCCGCCAAACCACCACGACAAACCGTGACCCCTTGCATGTCAATTTCAACTTGAGCTGGATCAAACTTCACGCCTGCATAACCTGCGGCAGCAAGGATACGACCCCAATTCGCATCGTTTCCATAGATCGCAGTTTTCACCAATGGCGAATTTGCGATGGCTCGAGCAATGGTTTCGGCATCGGCTTCGGTGCGAGTCCCCGCTACATCAATGGTGACTAACTTAGTGGCCCCTTCACCGTCGCGGGCAATTTGAATCGCCAGATCTTCCAAAAGATGCGTAAGCGCTTCTTCGAACAACAGCTTTTCTTTAACCGTTAACGCTGATCCCGAAGCACCGTTGGCCAGTAGGAAAATCGTGTCGTTGGTGGACATGTCGCCATCCACCGACAAACGATTAAAGCTACGTGCCGTGGCCCTCTGCAACATGGGTTTCAAGTCCGAGGGCGATAGGCGAGCATCGGTCATCACGAAGCCCAGGGTGGTGGCCATCATCGGATGAATCATGCCGGAACCTTTCGTCATGCCGGAAAGGGTGACCGTTCCACCTTTAGTTGCCAAGCGTGCGGCGGCCCGCTTGGGAACCAGGTCAGTGGTAAGAATCGCTTTGGCTACCGATTCAAAATCACCACCCAAAGACGCCACCAGCGAGGGCATTGCAGTGGTAAGTTTCGAGCCATCCATTTCGACCCCGATCACACCAGTGGACGCGGGCAGTACATGGTCCACAGGAATACGCAGTGCTTTCGCGACAGCTTTACAGGTATCCAGCGCAACCTTGGCCCCAGTGCGTGTCGCGCAATTTGCATTTCCGGCATTCACCACAATGACACTGGCCTTTCCACGGGACGCCTTCAAATTGGCTTTCGATAGCAGAACCGGCGCAGCTTGAACAAGGTTCTTGGTGAACACTCCAGCAGCGGATGCAGTGGTGTCGGAAACAATCAAAGCAAGGTCATGACGCTTATCCTTGCGGATGCCTGCGTGGGCGGCTGCATAGCGATAGCCTATGGGCAGAGGGAACAAACTAGCCTCCAAAGTTTTCGTGATCAGTTGGGTGCTGGCCGTTCAAGAAGGCTTCCGCAGTAATGCGCTTACGCCCTTCCTGGTGTAACTCAGTCACTTCCAAAACAGTGTTTACTCCGCAGGATAACAAGAACCGTTTGTTGTTTGCTTGGTACTCTTACTGCACAAGAAGTTGTTGTCTTGTTCCGCGAAGCTATTGCTGGCGTAACTTGGTAAACAAGATATTGAAATCGACACTCAAACTGATTTCCGGTAGCTGGCCAACCAAGTCTTCAATTTCCCGAATGCCACGCCCATCGGCCATAAATAACTTTTGCTCTGCAGGGTCCACAATCCAGATGTGCTGGATGCCGAAGCGGGAGTAGTCTGAAGCTTTAACCAATGTGTCTGCGGTCCGGTCATCCGGCGAAAGGACTTCAATCGCAAGGTAAGGCGGGCGGGTAAACACCTCTTCGTGTTCAAAGGGCGTGCGTACGACACATACGTCTGGAATGCGATATCGTTTTTCACTATCAGAGATCAGAACACGAATGCGCTGTTCTAGAAGAACTCTTATGTGAAGCGTGTCTTCCAATGTTCCAAAAAACATTGTAAGGAGTGCCTGAAGCCTGCTGTGTGAATAATCACCCACGCTTCGCTCCACTAACTCACCGTGAACGTATTCACGGTCAGGGTGGTAGCAAGTGGAAAGATATTCTTCCAACGGTATAAGTGTATTGACCGCCATCGTTCTACTATACTTCCCGCGCGACCACTGTTAACCGCCCAAACGTTTCACCACCAATCGGGCGTTGCCCATTCAAGAACGCCTCTGCGGTGATCCGCTTGCGACCATCCTGTTGTAGCTCAATCACTTCCAATAACGTACTATTTCCGCAGGTTAGAAATACCCTTTTCCCGATTGGACGAATTTCTCCAGCACTGCCGACGACTGTATCTACCGCTGGTCGCGCCGACAGAACTTTCCACTGAGTCCCACGAAAAGTCGTGTAAGCACCGGGCCAAGGGGTGAAGCCACGTAGACGATTGGCGATCTCCAAAGCGGTCCGCGAAAAATCAATGCGACCATCTTCCTTCTTCAGAATCGCCGCGTACGTTGCTTCAGAATGATCCTGAGGGATGGGTGCGATTGTGCCCGTCTCCAAACCCTTCAACGTCTCAATCAGGAGTTCCGCACCAAGCAACGAGAGCCTACCGGCCAGCGTCGTCGAAGTATCATCCGGCTGAATTTCCATCTCCGCCTTCAGTAACATGTCGCCCGTGTCCATGCCCGCATTAATGCGCATGGTAGTGACTCCGGTATGCGATTCCCCATTGGCGATGGCCCATTGAATAGGGGCCGCCCCTCGATATTTCGGCAACAACGACCCGTGCACATTAATGATTCCCAGCGGTGCTAAATCAATTACGGCTTGCGGCAGAATTTGCCCGTAACCAACCACAACCATCACCGGAACCTTGAACTCCGCTAACTTGGCAATTTCTTCAGGCAAGCGGACCCGCTCAGGCTGCACCACAGGCAAATTATGGGCCAGGGCGGCTTTCTTCACTGCCGATTGCGACAGTTCCTGACCCCGTCCGCTGGGTCGATCCGGCTGTGTGTAAACAGCTTTTACACGATGGCCAGCAGCAATCAGAGCTTCCAGCGTGGGGACTGCAAATGGTGGAGTGCCTAGAAATACTAGGTCCACTCGCCCGCCTTTTGTAGTTTCTTGACTTTGCGTTTGATCAGATCACGCTTCAACAAACTGAGATGCTGAATGAACAAAATCCCATTCAAATGGTCGATTTCATGCTGCATGGCGCGCGCCAATAACTCTTCACCGGTGACTTCAAAATGCTCACCCTTGGCATTCTGCGCGCGAACAGTTGCGGTTAAGGCGCGCTTCACATCTTCACGGAAACCAGGGATGGAAAGGCAACCCTCTTCGCCAACTTGAGAACCATCCAGCCGAATGATTTTCGGGTTGATCAGCACCAACTTGTCTTCCGGCCTGGTCCCCGAAGAGACATCAATCACCGTGAGCCTGCGCGAAACATTCACTTGCGGCGCGGCCAACCCAACTCCTTTGGCGGAGTACATGGTTTCGAACATATCATCCACCAGCTTGTGCAGCGCAGGACCGAAATCCGTGATGGCCTCAGCCACCGTTTCAAGCACCGGATGCCCATATTTGGTGATCTGCAGTTTCATCAGTAAGCCTTCACTTGTTGCTGATATCCATCATAGTTCCGTCGCGTTTCACCCAGCGAATCGCCGCCAAATTTTTCCAGCATCGCTTGAGCCAATACGATGGCCACCATCGCTTCCCCAATCACACCAGCCGCTGGGGCAACGCAAATGTCGCTACGCTCGTAGGCCGCTTTTTCAGGATCACGTGTTTCCAGATCGACACTTTCCAGAGGACGACGCAATGTTGAGATAGGTTTCAGCAGACCGCGAACCAATATATCCTGCCCGTTAGTGATGCCACCTTCTAAACCACCCGCACGATTAGCGCCACGGAAGAATTCGCGATTTTCCTTGTTGTAGTGGATGGTATCTTGCACTTTCGATCCGAACGCTTCCGAACCTTCCTGTGCGAATCCGACTTCCACACCTTTCACGGCCTGCATGGAAACGATGGCTTGCGCCAGTCGTCCATCCAGTCGCGTGTCCCAGGCAATGTGCGAACCCAGTCCGATGGGAAGGCCGTGGGCGACCACTTCAAACACGCCGCCCACAGTATCGCCAGTGCGATAGGCTTCGTCCACAACTAACTTCATGCGAGCCTCAGCTTCGGGGCAAACGCAACCGAGCATCACTTCATCTTTCAAACTCAGCGCAACCAGTTCGTCCCAAGTGGCGTTGCGGCCAAGACGCTCCGTCCCTACGGCGATCACGTGGCTCAGCACCTCAATTCCAAACTCAGCAAGGAACGCTTTGGCGATTGCACCGACGGCTACGCGCATGGTGGTTTCACGGGCCGAGGCGCGTTCCAGAATATAGCGGGCGTCGCGATAGTTGTACTTAATGCCACCAGCCAAATCAGCATGACCGGGTCGCGGACGGGTGACCGGTTTGGTGTTGGCATCGGAGCCAGTGTAGTCTTCCACAGGCAGAATCTCAGTCCAGTTTTTCCAGTCTTTATTCTGGACGATGATGGCGATGGGTGAGCCGATAGTTTGCGAATGGCGCACGCCCGCGACGAGTTGGGCTTGATCGGTTTCAATCTTCATACGACCACCGCGTCCAAAGCCTTGCTGACGTCGCCACAGTTCACGGTTAATTTTTTGGAGGGAGATGGGCACACCAGCGGGCAAGCCAGTGACCGTAGCCACCAGACATTCGCCATGCGATTCTCCCGCAGTTTCGTAGCGGAGCATTATAGGGATACTGCTATGGTAACGGATTGCAGGCAGGTGGGACAAATTTGTCCGCAGATGACGCAGAGGAACGCAGATAAAATCAAGGTTTGCTGCATTGCTTCGCAGTCGTTTCCACCGAAATCGCGTTAACACAACTAAGGAAAGCCACAGTCAATGGAAGCTCACGTCAGAACGCTTGAAATTCAATACCCGCATAGATTTCTGTGGCGGGAATTTCAATCCCTAAAGATCCAAGCTTGATAATCGAATTCAGTCCTTCATATTTCCGCAGGATCCACTGAACCTCAGATTCTTTGTAGAACACTTCAACCATCGCTTGGTCTTGCGCAATCAAGACATACTCCGTAAACGAAGACAGGCGCGAATACAGCGCGAATTTCCCGCCGTGATCGAAATCTGCGGTTGTAGGCGATAAAATTTCGACGATCACTGTTGGGTTCGTTATCGCATTCGCTGATTCTGCGCTGTACTCAAAGCCGCCACAAATCACAGCAATGTCGGGGTAAACGTAATTGCTGGCAGTGGTCTGCACCCGAGGGGCTCCGGCTAAGAAGCATGGGCCGCCTTTTAAGCGTACTCCAAGAGAGATGGTGACACTGGCGAGAATGACTGAGTGCTGTGGAGTTGCCGCAACCATGGGAAAGAGTTCCCCATTGTGGTATTCCAAGGGCCGCTCCGATGCGTCATCCATGGCAAAGTATTCTTCGACTGTCAGTTTGCTAGCGAGTTGTGCGCCCATCCTTCTATTATGATGCTTTGGCGAAGTCAGATGAAGCAACTGGGCAATTTAGAATAGCGGACGGAAGATCAGTGTGGCGTTGTCAGTGGAGCCCGTGTGCCAGTCAACTTGGCAGATCTCCCCTACACCCCGAAATCCGAGACATAATAAGAGCTGCCATCAACCATGTCTAATCCAGTGGAACGACCGCGCGTCAAAAGCTTCCGAGAACAAATCGCCAAGAAGTTCCTAATCCGCTTTCACATGTCGCTGATCCTTGCTGCAGTGATGGCTTCAGCAGTCTTGTGCAGTAAATTATTGCTGAACTTGGGCGTCTATTCACTTCCCATTCGTTACCCCATCGCCGCTCTGGTTGCCTATCTGGTTTTCCTTGGCCTAGTGCGCATCTGGGTTGCCTATGTCACCTACAACGACTCCTCTCAAAGTGACGCCGATTTGGATGTGGACCTCGACGACGTGGAATTTCCCTCCGTCGGCCCAGCCAAATTAATCGACTTCAGCGGAGGAAGCACCAGCAATTCCGGCGTCAGCCATACATCCTCCTCAGGCGGCAGTAGCTGGAGCTTTGACTTCGACGAAGGTGGCTGGATTCTTATCGTCCTCGGCCTACTGCTTGCGGTCATCTTCGGTGCAGGCGCCTACTTGATTTACATTGCACCGGAAATGCTGCCCGAAGTTGCCCTTCAAGTGGTGATGGCTTCCACGCTCAAGCGAGCTTCTAATAAGTTGGAAGCAGGGGGATGGGCCGTCAGTATCTTAAAAGGAACTATCGTTCCGTTTCTGATTGTCTTTGTCCTCACCATTGGGTTAGGTGTGGTCGTGCACCACACCTGTCCCATGGCCACAAAGTTAACTGAAGCGATGAACTGTCCCAATTGAGACAAGCTGCGTAAATCAGCGTTCACCAGGTAACTGCAAACTATATTTCCCCCAATATCAACCATTTGAAAAATGCGATGGTCGTCCATATTCCTTCCATCTGCTCAAATCATCGCAGGAAGAGAAAACCGCTGCGCAGCGTTCTTCCCGAACAAAAGCCTGGCGCACCTCAAGGTGAGCAAAGGCCCTCGGATCGATTCGAGTTTCATTTTCAAAGTAAGCCGGTTGAAGGCATGGAAAACCTGGATCGTTTTCACGGTTGGGGAACCGGGGAAGCGAGCTGGTAACACCAGCAAGGCTGCCGTGGTGGGCAGTCTGAAGGGCGAAGTGCCTTTGATCGGTAATCTCAATATTCGTAAGGCTGAAGTGTATTTCCGCAAGCTGGTAACTGCTCTCCCGTATACTGAAAGTCAGTGCGCGACGTAGCGATTATCAGTCTTGGCAACATCCCATCCATTGCCCGAGCCCTCTTTGAAGGGACAAACTTTGAACATCTCAAGGGCAAACAAATTGCCGATGCTTTGGACAGCAGTGCAGGCAAGCCTGTAACCATCGGCCATGTTACCTTCAAGGAATTTACAGCGGCTCAGCAGGACCATGATTCCATCTACGCTATTCTTTCCACAGAGCCTTCAAACATTGCCGATGCTGAAGAATTCCACAGTTTGGAACTGGCAACCCTGGCGTTGCATTTGCGCTTCTTACCTTCTTCAGCGAACCGCGCATCAAGACGACCTTGGTTAGGGGACACTCCCCGTCGGGCACTCATATCTCTTGCCGATGGGTCGCGATACCTGCTCACTGAATTAGCTTCAAATCACATGGGGACAGGCCTCCAGGCTCCTCTTCCCCAATCTACATTTCCGTGGCGGTCAACAAAGTTGTTCCCAGTTGGCGCACCGGATCAAGCTGAACTGCTCTCTTTACTCACACAGTTGGAACAGCGGTTAACGGCATCCACAGACTTCGATGAACTGTCCAGGCAATGGCACACTACCTATCAATCAGACGCTGCATTCGGCTTAGCATTGGTGGCCCGCGATGCATCCGGGTTGCGCAAGGAAATTGAAAGTATGCGGCGCGGTCTGCCTCAAGCATTCGCCACTGGTGGTGACGTGAAAACCCCCGCAGGTAGCTATTTTGCAGCCAATCCATTAGGGAAAGAAGGCGTCGCTTTCGTCTACCCGGGAGTGGGCAGCCCCTACCTGGGAATCGGATCCGATCTCTTCGCCTTGGCTCCACCGCTTCTCGATCAGTTCCAGAAAATCTCACAGAACCACGCCGCCCGCTACCTCCACGTCGACGAAATTTATCCACGGCAGAAGTCCGATGAAAGCAGTTTTTATCGGGACATTGTCGGTGTCGGCGAAGTAGCCATCAGCACCGCGCTCCTCTTCACCATGATGCTGCGCGACGTCTTCAAGGTTCGTCCGAATAACGCCATGGGTTACAGCTTTGGGGAACCGATGATGCTAGCCGCATTGGGCGTTTGGCCAGAGCCTGCTCGTCTCACCGAACACCTGGACACCTCACCGACGTTTCGCACCCGCCTGCACGGGCCAATGGATGCAATCCGCGCTCATTGGGGCCTGCCTGAGGGTGAGCCAGTGCGATGGAAATCGTATACCGTGCGCGCCACTATGGTGGAAGCGTTTGAAGCTATTAAAACGGAAACACGGGTTTATGTTTCGGTGATAAATACACCAGAAGAAGTGGTCCTGGGTGGCGAGCCGGAGGCCTGCCAACGAGTGCTGGCCAAGCTGGGTCCAGCAATTGAAATCCCCGTGAACCTTACCATTCATTGCAATGCCGTGCATAGCGAACGCGCAGAGTTTGCCAAGATCCATGACCTTACCACCGTTGCTGTTCCCGGAATTGATTTCTTCTCATCGGCAACCTACGCCCCGCTGGAACTTCGACGCGACTTGTTGAGTCAGGCCATTGCCGACGCTTATTGCAAGGTAGTGGATTTCCCAAGATTAGTGCGCAAGGTCCACGCCAATGGAGCCCGCGTGTTTCTTGAAATGGGTGGCCGCCGCAACTGCTGCACCTGGATTGAAAAGATTCTTAAAGGCAAGCCACACGTAACCGTTCCTTGCGATTCAAAGGGTATGGGTAACGAAGTTGGCATTCTGCGCGCGGTGGCCAGATTGGTGGCACATCGGGTGCCCATGTCACTCACGGCGCTGTATAAATCGGACTAATATCTCGAACACCGGACTTGCTTAGGTGGGGCAGGCGGTTTCACCTGCCTCAGACTTCAGCAACTAAGCAAGTAGGATAACGTTCATTCCGAGCCGCCATGCGCCAGCATGCGGACTTCTCAAACAACAGACAACATCGCACTAGTGCCCCTGCACTTTGATGTACTTTGATAAATCTGGAAACAGCAACTCCTTCACTTCAGGCTTCTCCAGATCCTCGCGCTTCACAAGCGTTGCCCCACTATCTATCAATGCAACTGGCGTTTGCCCACTTAGCTTTTGACCAATCGCATGCGTTGCTTCATAGCCCATCCGAAAAGGATTTTGGACCACTAGCGAATCAATGAACCCGGCTTTCAAATCGGCAATCAGTTGGTCGCTTGCATCAAACCCAACTAACTTCACATTCTTTGCTCCACGCCCTTTCAAGGCCTGCACTGTGCCCGCAAGGCTGGATTCATTGTCGGCAAATAGCCCGGCTAAATCAGGATGCGCGGTAAGCACATTCTCCGTGGCAGCCATCGATTTTGCACGGTCGGCCATTCCAAATTGCATGGCCACCACATTCACTTCTGGAAAGTTTTTGCGTATCTCATCTTGAAATCCATGTTCGCGCTCCATAGTGCTGGCACTGCCTGGCATGAATCCAATCACTGCCACCTTGCCTTTCCTGCCGATCACTTCAGCCAAGCGCCTGGCCGCCATCCGGCCTCCCTCTTCGTTATTCGTAGCCACGAAACTAATTTTCTTTGGGCTATCTAATGCCGAATCAAAAATAGCAACCGGAATACCTGCAGCTGAAGCACGTTCCACCACACTGACAAGAGCTTTACTATCCACCGGGGCAAGCGCAATGCCAGCCACATGCTTGTTAATCATGGCTTCCACAATTTCAATTTGACGGCTGGAATCAATCTCCAGCGTCGGAGCATTCCACTCAATTTCGAACCCATGTTCAGCCCCAGCTTTCAGCGCTCCAGCGTGCACCGTCTGCCAGAAAATGTGGTTTGCCCCCTTGGGCACAACGCCAATAATCTTCTTATCACTTCTGGAACAACCGGCAACCACAACCACGAATAGCAAAGGAAAAAGCAAAGCTCGCATGGTAGGTTATTGTAGTATGCCTTTGGTCAAAGTTGCTGAGCTATCCGAAGTTCCTCCAGGAAAAATGAAGGAGATTGACCTTGGTGCTCAGGCAATTGTGCTGTGCAATAACAACGGAAACATCTGCGCGATTGACGGCACCTGCCCACACGCTGGCGGGCCGATTGCTTCGGGTGCCCTTCATGGTGACGTCGCCGTGTGCCCCTGGCATTCCTGGGGTTTCAATATTAAGACCGGCATCAGTGATTTTTCCCCATCCATTTCCATTGCGGTTTTCAAAGTAGAAGTCCACGGCAATGAAATCTTTGTGGAAGTTTAGCCATGCCTGAACTGCCCGAAGTGGAAACGGTGGTCCGCACGTTACGACCCTTTGTAGTGGGTCGAATCATTTCCGAAGCTCGATTCTTCACCCCCTTGATTCTGGCCAGCAAGCCGGAACCGCAAGTGAACGGTATGCGCATTGAAACCGTCAACCGATGTGGCAAGAACATCCTGCTGCAACTGGACCAAGGGATGCTGCTGGTTCATCTGGGTATGACTGGAAAACTGCTAACCAACGCTCTTCCTGGCAAACATACACGGGCCATTTTCACGCTGGATCAGGGAGTGGTTCTGTACGACGATATCCGCATGTTTGGCCGCATTGAGTTTGGTCGCGAACTGCCACCACACATTGCCGCACTTGGACCCGATCCGCTAGAGATTTCTGTCGACGACTTTTTGCAACGAACCCGCACTCGTCACACGCGCATCAAGCCACTACTGCTCAATCAGAATTTCTTGCGTGGGTTGGGAAATATTTATGTGGATGAAACTCTGTTTCGAGCCGGAATCCACCCCCTGGCCTTTGCCGATGGCTTAAAACCGGAACGGTTACGACGATTGCATAGAGTAATAGTGGAAGTGCTCGAAGCATCCATCGCCGCTGGCGGATCATCAATTTCAGACTACGTGGATAGCGACGGGCGGCAGGGGTCGTTTCAGAATCAACACCTGGTTTATGGGAAGAAAGATGAACCATGTCCAACGTGTAGTTCACCCATTGAGCGAATTGTAGTGGCGCAGCGTGGAACCCATTTGTGCCCACGCTGCCAGAAAAAATAGCCTATCGGAACAGACGTCGTTCCCGGCGCAGGAACGCTGGCATTTCCAACTCTTCTTCTGCGGTTGGAGCCGCTCCCGCAGCAGGTACCGCTGCTTGAGGTGGTGCAGCAGGGAGTGGCGGAGGTGGAGCTTCTATGATCGGCATCGCAGCGACTACCGGTTCCTCTGGAATCCATTCGGGCATCGCTTCAACAATTGGTTCAGGGGTCGGCGGAAGCGGCGGAGGTGTTGGTGCTGCCACCACTATGGGCATCGGTTCCACTTCCACAATCGCTGGTCGGGTCACCACCACGCGTTCAATTACCGGATTGCTAACCGGTTGGACGCGAGTCACGCTGGCAGCCGCACGCCGATCCACAACGGGCAAGTTCGAACGTTCAAAGCCTGTGGCAATTACGGTGATTTTGGCTTCCTGTTCCACACCTTCTTTCAACACCACACCAAAGTTAATTTGGACATCTTCGTTTTCCGCCGCAGCGCGAATCAGGTTACAGGCCTCACTTACTTCATGCAAACTCAAATGCTGCGATGCCGTGATGTTAATCAAAATACCCTTGGCCCCGCGCACGCCGCCTTCTTCCAGAAGATCGCAACTGATTGCTTTCTTGGCGGCTTCAATCACAGCGTTCTCACCCTTAGCTGTGGCCGTGCCCATCATGGCGTAACCCATGCCTTGCATGATGGCGCGAATGTCCGAAAAATCACGATTGATCAAACCAGGAGTTGTAATGATGTCGGCAATGCCTTGCACCGCTTGCCGTAGAACATCGTCAGCGGTTTGAAATGCTTCCAGAAACGAAGTTCCTTTGGGTGCCAGCCCCAGTAACTTATCGTTGGGAATGGAAATGATGGTATCCACAGTTGCTGCCAGCTCAGCCAATCCGCGCTCGGCCTGCTTCATCCGCTTTGGACCTTCAAACGAAAATGGCTTGGTCACAACTGCCACCGTCAGAGCGCCCAACTCTTTGGCTAGTGATGCAACAATCGGGGCCGCCCCGGTTCCTGTGCCGCCACCCAGGCAGGCGGTCACAAAAACGAGGTCCGCACCTTCCAGTGCTTCCACAATTTTCCCCGTATCTTCAAGCGCCGCCTGCTTGCCCATTTCCGGATCGGACCCAGCGCCCAAGCCTTTGGTTAGCTTTGCACCTAAGCTCAATTTCATGGGCACAGGCGAGTTGTCCAGCGCTTGTTGATCCGTGTTCAGGATGAAGAATTCCACGCCCGTCAGACCTGCGGTAAGCATGCGTGCAACAGCATTTGAGCCACCACCGCCAACGCCCAGCACTTTCATCTTGGTGCCCATCGGCTCGGTTTCTTCGTCAATCGAAAATTTTAAGTCGTCCAGTTTGGAATCTCCAAAAGCCATGGGTGCTCCTTATTAACGCATCACTAAACTTAGTAGCCCCGGTGACTTCCGGCGCTGATCTTTATGTTGCTTCAATCGACCGGAATACATTGCCAGTCCCGCTGCCGTGGTCCATGCCGGGACATCTAACTCTTCCGGCCAATCCTGAATTCCTATTGCCAAGCCATTGTGTGCCGGGCAATTCAAAACCCGTTCAGCCATGTCGCACATCCCGTTGAGCATGGCCCCGCCACCAGACAAAATGACGCCTTCCATCAGCGACCGCTCCATTCCTGCCTGTTCAATTTCCTTGCGAATATACAGGAACATTTCTTCAGCGCGGGCTTCCAAAATCTCGTTCAATTGCCTACGCGTTGCTTCCCGCTGAGGCCGCCCCGCTGCCGAAGGAATCTCAATTAGCGTATTGTCCGCAGTCAATCCTAAAATGGCGCATCCATACTCTTCTTTCAGTTTTAATGCTTCTTCGTAACCGATGGCGAACCCGTAAGCAACGTCGCGCGTGAAGTGGTCTGCGCTCACCGGCAAGCTCGACGCTTGCACCATCGCCTCGCCATCATAGATAACCATGTCGGTGGAATCGGCACCAATATCAATCAGTGCCACACCCTTGCTGCGATCCTCAGGCAAGATGGAAGCGTAGGCCGAAGCCATGGCTTCATACACCGTTTCCTCAACCGCCAAATGTGCTTGATGAACTGCTGAAACCAGGCTTTGATGATCGTATGCCGAAGTGGTTACAACGTGGACGTTGGATTCCAGACGGGAACATTTCATGCCCTTAGGATTACGAAATCCAGCCCGCCCATCCACGGTAAAATCCTGCGGAAAAACTTGCAGCAGCGTTCGATCATTTTCCAATTGAACACGGCAGGCAAGCTCCACGGCGTATCCCATGTCAGACTGTTCCACTTCCCGCGGACGTCCAAACTCATAGCGACCCATGGCGTTGGAACCAGAAATAGCAGTGCCACCCATGCCCACCACAACCGCTTCCAGACTCACCTGGGCATTGCGTTCTGCTTCGCGAGCCGCCAGACGAATGGATTCGCTCATCAGCGGTTGATCCTTCACCCGACTCTTTACCCAGCCGCGCGAAGGCACTTCACCCGCACCCAGAAAACGAATCCGCGAGTCTTCCACTACGCATACAACGCAACGAGTTTTTGAGCTGCCAGCGTCCAAACCAACAGCCAGACGGGCTTTAATGGCCACCAGTATCCTCCGATTTCTTTTGTACTGATGATACTACTCGTACGGCCGTAATGCGATCTTCCAATCGCAAATCGAAAGCCGACGCGTCGGGCGCCTTGCGGTTTACATCCTCAAAATATGGGAAAAATTTGTTCAGGCGCTGCTTGAAATGGCGGTCTCCCAGAATCAATGTCACTGCCCGATCATGCATTTGTAACATGATCTTCAGATTATCCGGATCCTCTACATCCACTTCAGAAATTCGCGATCCCACGTCGCCAGCTTCTTCCATTAATTTCAAAAGACGATGCACACGCAATTCCCGATCTTCCCGTTTATGTTTGCTGGTGATTCCGGTAATTACAGGCAGCGTGAAATTTTCAGCCTTCTCCTGTTCCAGAATATTTCCTTCAGCATCAATCATCGCCGGATGCTCTTTTTCCTCGCTGTTCGCGGGCACTTGCAGAAAGGCTACAGGCGCTCTTTCGGTCACTTCCACACGAAGTTGATTGGGCCAAACACGGGCCACTTTAGCTTCCTTAATCCAATTGACTGCCAACAAACGGCGTCGTCTTTCCGCAATGGGAATGTTGTAGATGCTGCGACCATAATCGTCTGAAAAAATTCCGGCAATGGCCGATCGGCTGGAATGCTTCACCCCACCCATCAGGATTCCTTTCGATTCTTCACCCGGTTCGGGTACGCTCAAAAGAAAGCGACTATCTTGAGTCAGAAAGTGATTTACTTCGCTCCAGGTCCAATGTCCCAGTAACAGAAATAGACAAATTGCCAACGTCCAACCCATGATGAGGGCGGCATAGCGCCACTGTTCCACCGGAGCTGCAATCACCTTAACGCCCATGAGCTTCTTCTCCCTTTAACAGCGATAGAACCTTGTCCCCGGCCTGCCAAATACTTCCCGCGCCAAGTGTAATCACTGCATCGCCGGGCTCGGCAATCTTCGCTGCGGCTTTTGCCGCCTGGTCGATATTGCCGACATAGGAAACTCCGCGATGGCCAAACGCACGAATCTTTTCCACCAATGTTTCCGCGGATATTCCTTCAATCGGTTGTTCTGAAGCGGCGTAAATATCCAGTACCATCACCGAATCTGCTTGATGAAAGCTGCGTGCAAAATCATCCATCAATGCTGCCGTTCTTGTATATCGATGAGGTTGAAACAACACATGCACCTTGCGGAATTGGCAAAGTTTGGCTGCGCCCAAGGTGGCGCGAATTTCCGTTGGATGATGCCCGTAATCGTCAATGACTTTCACGCCAGCCGCTTCCCCGCGTAACTGGAATCGTCGATCCACGCCAGCGTAAGTGGCCAAGCCAGCTCGAATTGTTTCCAGGGGAACTTCCAATTCCAGAGCAACCGCAACGGCAGCCGTAGCGTTCCAAACGTTATGCCTGCCTGCTGCACGAATCTCAAATTTCCCCAGGTCCGTCTCTTTGAAACGTAAGTGAAATTCACTGCGAAAGGGAAGGCAGTTGGTTTCCACAATACTTAAATCGGCTTGCGAACTAAATCCGTAAGTAATGGTCCGCCGTCTTATACTGGGCAGTATTTGCTGAATGTTTTCGTTGTCAAGGCACAGGATGGCCGCGCCGTAAAATGGCACTTTATTCACGAAATCGAGGAAGGCTTGGCGGATCTCTTCAATGGAAGAATAGTGATCCATGTGCTCTTTATCTATATTGGTGACAATGGCCACAATGGGCGCCAGCTTCAAAAAAGAACCGTCGCTTTCATCGGATTCCACAACCAGAAAATCGCTCTTGCCCAGACGGGCATTGGCTCCACCAAGGGATGCCACTTTACCGCCGACCACCACGGTGGGATCCAATCCGGCATGGGCCAAAATCGCCGCTACCATTGACGTTGTACTGGTTTTTCCATGACTGCCAGCAACGGCAATACCGAACTTCAAGCGCATCAATTCAGCCAACAGTTCCCCACGCGGAATCACTGGAATGCCCTGCCTGCGGGCCTCTCGCACTTCAGCGTTGTTTTCATCCACGGCGGAAGTGACCACTAATACTTTCGCCTGGCCGATGTTACTCGCCTGATGCCCTTCATAGATAATTGCGCCTAACTTTGCCAGCCGTTCCGTGGTGGGTGACAGTTTCGAGTCAGAGCCTGATACCTGGTAGCCCAACGTAAGCAACACCTCGGCGATGCCGCTCATGCCGATGCCGCCGATTCCAGTGAAATGCAGGTGTTGTGGTTTAAAAAACATTACAAGCTATTATTGTTTCGGGTTTGCCTTTTCCTGTCAAGCATTTGCGGCGGCATTCTCCAGCACATCGCAAGCCCGTTTTAACGCATCGGGTCTTGCCAGGCGGCGTGCCGCGTCACCCATCGCTATTAAGGCTCCAGCATCTGCACCTAGCGATTTGATTTCCGCCAGCATCCGCGCACCATCCATTTCCTGATCCAGCACCAATCGTGACGCCCCCGCTCGTTGCATGGCCTCAGCATTTCTCAATTGATGTTGATCGGCAGCAAAAGGGAAGGGAACCAGCACCGATGCCTTTCCTGCCGCCGCCAACTCGCTTACAGCACCTGCGCCGCTGCGACAAATGATCACATCCGATTCTGCAAAAGCTTCAGGCATGTTATCTACAAATGCCGTGACTTTGCCGTTATAGTTTCCTTGGCGAAACTCTTCAGCCAGTTCCGCAAACATGTCCACACCGCATTGATGAATCCAACGCACGGCCATGCCTGCTTCTTGCGCAAGCCGCCAGGCAACACGCGCAGCGTTGTTCAAAGTACGTGAGCCGCGACTGCCCCCGCTTACTAATACCGTGAAAGGATTGCCAAAGGGTTTCGGGGTGAGGTGGAAAAATTCCTCGCGCACGGGTAATCCGCAAACTTCCCACTTCCCCTTGCGAAAGAATTTTCCAGCTTCTTCAAATACAACCAGTGCACGATAAGCCATGCCTGCCATTCGGCGATTGGTGAGCCCAGGCATTGCGTTGGGTTCCATCACCACCACAGGCACGCCCAACGTGGCGGCGGCCAACACTGTGGGCCCAGCCACAAAGCCGCCCATGCTGAACACTGCGGCCACTTCTTCGCGACGCAAAAGTTTCCTGGTTGTCTGCAGAGCTTGGGGCATTTTGATTCCGACGCGCCACACCGCGCCCAACCCTAAACCCTTGATGCCTTCAATATCAATCCAATCCAGCCGAAACCCTGCTTCTGGCACTAACTTGGATTCCAGTCCCTTTCTTGTGCCAATGAAGATTGCCTTGTGGCCACGGCGTTTCAATTCTTCGGCAACTGCCAAAGCAGGGATCACATGCCCGCCCGTGCCACCACCCGCCATGACAAAAGTTCGTGCTGTCATTCCGATTGTTCACTTACACTCAATAACATTCCTAACGATGCCAGAGTGCTCAACAAGGAACTGCCACCGTAACTGATCATTGGTAACGGAATACCTTTGGTGGGAATCAAATCCAACACCATGGTCATGTTGACGAACGCCTGCACAATGATACTTACAGTTACTCCCAAGGCAAGGTAGCGACCAAAGTCATCTGGCGCGACAAAGAACAGACGTGTCCCTCGCCATAGAATTACCAGGAAGCCTAAAAGAACTCCCGTAGTTCCCCATAGGCCCAGTTCTTCCCCAACAATCGCGAAGATACAATCGGTTTGAGCTTCAGGAAGGAACGAAAGTTTTTGATGACTTTGCATCAACCCCAACCCCAACACTCCGCCTGATCCAACGGCGAGTTTCGCTTGCCTGGCTTGATACCCATAGTCGCCAGATGTGGATGCCTGCCTCATATAATTCTTGATGTGGCCGTTAGGATCCATGCGGTCAAGCACCACAAATTCGGGGTCCAAAAATCCAACTACGCGCCCTACACGGTATCCTTTTGATGCGACGAACGCGGTGCCAGCAAGCAGGAATAACCCTCCAGCCAAGGCCACCACTCGCCAGCTTAAGCCAGCTACGAAGAATAGAACTCCCGCAGTTACGGCAAGGACGATGGCTGTTCCAAGATCGCCCAGGCCGATAGAAAAGAAGAGTAAGCCCATCACTAACGCCGCTGGGGCAATGGAATATCTGGGGTTATTGATGGTTCCACTTCTTCTACTTACAAAGTAAGCCAAAAAGAGAATTAAGGCGGGCTTGGCTAGTTCCGAAGGCTGTAAGTGGAACCCGCCAAGTTTCACCCAACGATGGGTGTTCCTATCGAAAATGCAAGCCATCACTTGCAACATCACGGCCAGTCCCAACGTGCCAAAGGCCCATTGCGGAGTTTCCAGTTTGCGGAAGTCGATGCGCTTGAAGATCATTAATACCGGGATGGAAACAAGCAACCACCATAGTTGCTGTTTCAAAAAGTGAGTCATCTCCAAGCGATATCTGGTCTCAGCCACCGCGCTGGAGGAACTGAAGACCATAATCACACCGAAAAATACCATGGAGAGAATGGTGTAGAACAAAACTCGATCTGTATGTCTGTGGGTCATGGCAGGTTACTTTTCTAAAGCGTTGACGATTTCCTTGAAGGCTCTTCCGCGCTCCTCATAATTGGCGAACTGGTCGTAACTGGCAGTTCCTGGTGATAGCAAAACCACGTCGCCTGGGGAGGCTTTGGACGCGGCATGTTCCACTGCCGCAGCCATGGTTCCACAAATTGTAATCGGTAGTTCTGAACCTAGTTGGCTAGCTAGCAATTGGGCTATCTTACCAATTAACAGCACCCCTTTTACTTTGGGTCGTAACACGGCAGAAAGATGTCCGTACTGTAAGCCTTTATCCGATCCACCCAGAATCAACCAAAGGCCGCTTTGAAAGGCACCAGCAGCAGTTTCAGTAGCTTCTGCAGTGGTTGATTTTGAATCATTGTAGTAGCGCACGCCGCGTCGCTCGCGAACAAATTCAATCCGATGTTCCACGCCATGAAAGTCCTTGGCAGCCCGGCAAACTCCATCGCGAGATGCACCTGCCAGAAGTGACGCCGCCGCCGCTGCCATGCAGTTTTCTACGTTGTGGCGTCCAGGAACTCCCAAGCTTTCGAGGGGCATTAAACGTTGCCCATCCAGAATGATCCATTCGCCATCAATGCAATATCCCTGATCCAGTTTGTTAGTGCTGCTGAACCAGACAATTTCGCCCCGCACTTTGGCTGCAAGCTTTGCTGTAACTGAATCGTCCGCGTTGAGCACCGCGACACTGCCACGCTTTTGAGTTTCCAGTAAGCGCGCCTTGGCCGCAACATAAGCGTCCATTGTATGATGCCGATCCAGGTGGTTTGCTGTGATATTCAGCACCATCGCAATTTTCGCAGAAAATGTTTCAATGGTCTCCAGTTGGAAGCTGGACAATTCCAGTATGTTCCACTGATCCTCACGCGATGTTGCCACCATGTCTGTTACTGGACGACCAATGTTTCCGCCTGTTTGGCACGCCACTCCACCTGCCGCCATCATCAGTGCGGTCCAAGTTGTGGTGGTAGTTTTACCATTGGCACCAGTGATACCAATCACCGGTCCGCGCAAGAAAGGTGCAGCCAGTTCCACTTCCCCAGTTACTTTCACGCCTGCCTGTCTGGCTTTTTCGAAGTATGGCTTTTCCAAAGGCACACCGGGTGACTGGACGAGAAAGTCAAAATCCGGTTTGGTCTGCGGGCCCAGCAATGTGAATTCAAATCCGGTGGGCGGTACTGCAATTGGCTTTTCGTCACCCAACGTCACCTTGGCTCCGCGGGCGCGCAGGAATTCCGCCGCAGCCAGGCCTGATTTGCCCAGCCCGACTACTAAAACGCGTTTGCCTTGGAATTCCGTATCTTTCCCCATTTACCGTAACTTCAAAGTGGTCAGTGCGAACAATGCCATTACCAAACCCAAAATCCAAAACCGGATAATAATCTTCGATTCAGGCCAGCCCAATGCTTCAAAGTGATGGTGCAAGGGAGCCATTTTAAACACCCGTTTGCCACGCATTTTGAAACTGCCGACTTGAATGATTACGGAGAGCGCTTCAATCACATACACGCCACCCACAAACACCAAAAGGATCTCCTGCTTGATCAGAACCGCTACTACTCCCAATGCACCGCCCAATGCTAAGGACCCTACATCACCCATAAATACTTCAGCCGGATGTGCGTTGTACCAAAGAAATCCCAAGGAAGCGCCAGTCATGGCACCGCAAAATACGGTTAACTCACTGGCCCCTGGCAAGCGCGCTAAATCCAAGTAAGTGGCGAAAGTTCTTTGTCCGCTGACGTAACATAGCATGGTCATGGCACCAGCGGCGATGATCATCAACCCGATCGCTAACCCATCTAAACCGTCCGTCACATTCACAGCGTTCGATGCGCCCACTTGCACAAACAGCACGAAGGCAAAAAAAATGACGAACGCCAGCGGATAGGTCCAGGGGCTTTGCAGGAACGATTCAATTAACAAGTTCGGTTTGAATTGTTTGAAAAACGGGATGTTGATGGATGTGTCATACAACCCTCTGGCGCGTAGGATCAAGAGCATGCCGCCCACCATGGAACCCACCAGTAACTGCAGCATGATTTTGCGCTTGGCAGTTAGTCCAAGATTTTGGCTCTTGCGGACTTTTGTGTAATCGTCCAAAAATCCGATTGCCCCAAATGCGACTAAGCCAAATAGCGCCACCCAAACATACGCATTGGTCAAATTTGCCCATAAAAGCGTTGAAATTGTGATGGAGGAAATGATCAGCACTCCGCCCATAGTAGGCGTACCTGCTTTCTTCTGGTGCGATTTTGGACCTTCTTCCCGAATGTGTTGGCCAATTTGAAACTCGCGCAATTTGCGAATCATCCAGGGTCCAAATATCACGGAAAGAAACAGCGCTGTCAAACTGGCAAACGCCGTGCGAAACGTCACGTAGCTGAATAGCCGCAACGGCGTGAAGTACCGATATAACTGTTCGTAAAGTAACCAATAGAACATTACGACAAAAACCTTTCCATTGCTAATTCAACGCGTGTTCCCCGTGACCCTTTGAATAAGATCACATCACCAGACTGAGCTAACTCTTTCAACCTGTCTCCAGCTTGTTCAGGACTATCAAAGAAAAGTGCGACGTTCTTGCTCATGCCGCGATGAATGGATTCTTCCACCAGGAATCGAGCAGCACCACAAACGCCGATGAGCATATCTATACCTAGTTGGGCAGCATATGCGCCAACCTCACGATGCAAATCCGCTGACCATTGGCCCAGCTCTTTCATCTCACCCAATATGGCAATTTTCCGACTTTCCGGTCTGGCTGCCAGCACATCTAACATGGCCCGCATGGCTTCTGGATTGGCGTTGTAGGAATCGTTGATAATCTCAATTCCATTGTGTGAGACCCGATCGCCGCGCATCTTTCCAGGTGCCAGGCTGGCAATTACATCTTTCAACTTTTCACGCGATGTGCCTAATAACTCAGCTACTGCAATTCCCGCCAGGATATTCAAAACGGAATGGCGTCCGGTTACCTTTGTTTGGAACGAAACCTCGCCAACTCGAAACTGGACGCCATCCTCAGCCAGAACAACATCCTCGGCTCGAACGTCGGCAGGGTTAGAAATGCCGTAAGTAATAGTACGGCCAGTATGACTGTAGCCAAACCTACTTACCCAAGGGTCGTCGGCATTCAACACGGCAACTCCACTTACAGGTAGCGACTCAATCAATTCCCGCTTGGCTGCGGCGATGCCAGAGATTCCCACAAAGTTTTCCACATGTGCAAAACCCACGTTAGTAACTACTCCAATGTCCGGTTTGGCTATTGAACAAAGGTC
>JANMWO010000066.1:0-4599 GCA_031394025.1 Acidobacteriota bacterium | reverse complement strand
CGGCAAGAACGCCAGTGGGAATATAACGAACTATGGAAGTGTTGCGTCGCTGACTTTCCGGCAACAAATTCACCGTCATTCCAAGATAAGGAACTGCCCCAGTGGCTGCTGCAGCAAAGGCTGGTGTGGGGAATGGCATGCGCGGAGTGACTTCACCCGCCAGTCGTAATTCAGCCGATGCCATGGCCACTGCCTTTTCTGCAGGCAAGTCCCAGATGGCTGAAAACAGGGGCTTCGAGCCACTTTCACCATAGACTTCCAAGCCGCTTAACGTATTCTCCAGAGCGACGAAATCTTTCGGCGCTTCATTGACCAATCGTAGGCTGGAATAAAATACAGCAGCAGAAAAAGTGAAGTTAGAAACCTTGATACCAGCTTCAGCGAACAATCCGGCATAGGCATCGAAAACAACTTTGCGCGCCACACCCACCAACACTTCCGGCGAATTTTCCAGACGGCCCCAGGCCGCCACAGCATCATCGTCAGTGTAAGGATGCAAGGTGTCCAACTGATATCCCACAGCGGCCGCCAGATCATTTTCCGCTACACCCGGCAGATGCACCAATCGTACAATCACATCCTGCCGAGGCAATAGAGCCACTGCCGGAAGATGAGCCACGCCGTACTTTTTCAGAAAGTCGTTGTATTCCCTGCCCCACTCAGCGGCGGGACGCTCGCGGAAATCTTCGATCACAAAAACGGCAGGTTCAGTGATGGCCGAGGGTCGTACTTTAGCCAGGGAAACTTTCAGTTGGTTGGAACCGATTTCAATGCCCACACCAGTGCCCCAAGCCAGGTAGCGCTTCCAGTTATTGCTTATTGGCATGGGGTCACCAGAGCTGTTTGCGTCGTGTTAGCTTGGCAGGCGCTTCCACCCGATGTCATATAGTTTCTTGGGAATCGGAATAAAGACTTCGCTCGCAAGCGAGCTGGCAGGCGGAATCGCCTGCCCCACAAAGGCCTCCATTCCATGCAATTGCTGAGAAACCAAAACCCCAGATGGCAAGTCAACTGCTGAAACCTGCGCTTGTGGGGCAGGCGATTCCGCCTGCCAGCTCGCTTGCGAGCGTTCTTCTTCACCGGAATCAGGAAAACTAAATGACATCCGTCTGCCAGCTTGCTTGCGAGTCGCATCAAGATCACTAGCGATTCCCTGCATTATCGTACCAGCGAAGAATATAATATGGTCGATCTGCCGTCGAATTCTGAGGGAACTTTGCCAATGCCGCAACGGATCTTCGCACGTCGCTCAACTGTCCATTCGCACTCCGCACAGTGGCCGTCGCACGAACGGTCCAGGCATATTCCCCGCCCACCCGTAAGCGCCCCGCAGCCGGATTTCCTTGCATCATTTCCGTCACCTGATTCATGGTCTTGAAAGGAGCACTTGCCCGACGCGCCAGAATCGCCGTGATCAAATCATCAGGCATACCCAAAAACTTAAAGATAGCCGGAGACGCCGTGTTCACATCGTACTGCGACCCTTCTCCGTGAACCGTCGCCACATCTTTCACCCCTGGAATTTGCACGTACTGCCCCTCCGCAGTGCGTCGCCAACTGCCGTGAAAGATTTCTGGAGTCATACCTTGAACCATCATTAATTCTTCGATCTCTTCAAAAGACGCATGCTGCGCCCGAAAAGACGGCTGACGGCTGAGATAAAACTGATCGAAGGGGCTCAACTGCTCTGGAGGCATGCCGGTGCGCCAATCAATAACCGCCGCCGTAATGCCCGCAGCCTGCTCTGGCATAAGTCCCAACGCAATAAACAACTTCAAAATATCTTCGCGCGGTGCTTGGTTGATATTCAATTTAGAAGCTTCTGGAATCAGCTCCACCATCACTTCCCCAGCCGGGTAAGAATACCGAAACCCTGACATGCCCGGCGCGTAATACTTGGGCGACCCGTCCGGGTTGCTGGCCCCAACCCAACTCATCCACTGCAACGCCCGTTCCACGGAACCTGCCGCCAAATAGTAGGCACGAGTTCCATCGGCAGCAAACGAGGCACGTTCCGTTTCAGCCCGCACGGAATTCGCCAGTCCAAATGCAATGGCTGTCAACCCTGCCGATAGCCACAGCACCGTCAGCAACGCGCCGCCTTTTTGGTTGAGAAATCGGATTCGCTTCGTTTCTCTCAAAACGTATTCTTCCTCAACGGATCAACCGTCAGTCGTATGGACGAAGTGACCGTCATCACATGCAAGCTGCCCGGACCGGATTCCAGCGGCATCATTTCCACTCGAATGGCCGATGGCAAATCTGTCTTCTCCCAAAACGGAGTCCATTTTTCAGGACTGGTTCCAGCCGGTGGATTCTGAATCAGTTCACGATACAAGAAGCGGCACGATGCCAACTTATCAGCCAGCACAAAAGATTGTGGAGTGGGTACGATCGGTCGGAATCGGGGACGTGGCAGAATAGCTGGCGGATCAATTCCAACCCCTAAACATAGGCCTCCGGTGCTGCGCAGACCCGAATACAGAAGTTCATTCACAATCAATCGCACACCTCGATTTTGCTCACCGGGCATCACACTAAATTCCAGAATCTGCGGGTAGCCGCGTTGCGCTTCAGCCAACGAATAGGATGAGGCAAAGCGCATGGCTTGCGGATCGCCCTGAAAGAAAGCGATTTGCTGGGCAGGGGCAGTGGGGTTGGAACGACATTCGCCGACAACCGGCATCAGATTCGCGATCTGTTGCTGCAGAATGCGCTCCGCTCCAGCAACGCGACGGTTCGACATCATCTTGGCATTCGCTCGTTCCTGGCTATTCAACCCCAGGCGCATGGCGTAGAGAATGGCCACTGAAAGCAGGCTCATCAGTGCAATGCCGATCAGCAACTCAATTAAAGTGACGCCCGCTTGTGTGTTGCGCCTGGTCATTGAGAAATATCCCGCTGATCCAAAACACCGCGTCGAATGCCTTCCATAGCAAAGGTACGAGTCTTCTCATTCAGCTTCCACCACACCGTGAGATCGACACGATCCATAGCCACTGCACCTGCGGAAGCACCGGGCGGCAGATCAAGCAGCGTCACAGTAGCCCGCCAACCAGATTCGATTCCGCCAGTGATGGAAGGGTCAAAGCGGCCTTCCATGATTTGGTTGCGCGGCAACTTTGCGGCAGTAATCAGTTCATCCATCTTCTGCCGGGCCAGCATCACTCCGCGATCATGTTCCGTGATGCGTGCCACGTTGCTTAGAGATTGGGTGAGGTTGCTCATCAGACCAGCCACGGCGATGCCCAGGATCATGGTTGCCACCAACACTTCAAGAAGCGTGAATCCAGCCTGGCTGTTCGACCTCATGGTTGCGAAATCTCCCCTTTTTCAATCATCGGCACTCCAGTGATAGGATCTACGCGGACGAATCTGCGTGACCCACGACGGTTCACCAACTCCACTCCAATGCGCGGTGCCGAACCTCCTGGATAGACGAAAAAGGTGCGCGGATTCGCCGGGTCCAGCCCTTGCACTTCCGGTGCGATTCGCGCAATCGTAACGCCTTCGGGTAATTCCAATTCCCGCACAAAACCAGGCTCAGCAGATCGTACCAGTAGCTTCGATTCCCGAGGCAGCAGGACCACTTCCGTCATCATCTGCTTGCGATCCGCCCGAGTCAGCGCACCATCCAAAAACGCCACCACCGATTCCGCCGCAGAGTTCAGCCGGATAGTTTCCAGACCAGAACTGATGGCCGGGTAAGAGATGCTGATCATGATGGCAATCAACGTAACCACCACCAGCATTTCAAGCAGCGAGACACCTTTTTCAGAAGGTCGATCTGGGAGCGGACAGGCAGGGATGCCTGTCCCACTTACGCGGTGGGATAGGCCTCCTGGCCTGTCCTGCTGGGAACTCGCATCCATTTTCAGCAACCTGCTACTTCGCCTTCCAACTGACAATATCCTCATTCAAACCGGTCCCCCCTGGCTGCCCATCGCCGCCATAACTCACAATGTCCGGTTCATCGCCATGATCACCAGGAAACTTATAAACGTACGGATTTCCCCAAGGGTCCATCGGCAACTCCATAGTCAAATACGGTCCATTCCACTGGTTGATATTCCCGGGCTTTTCACGCAGCGCATGCAACCCTTGCTCGGTGGTGGGAAAGAGTCCCGTATCCAACTTATACATTGCCAGCGTTTGCGAAATTTGGTTGATCTGCTGACGGGCGGCCACTTTCTTGGCTTCATCGGCCTTGCCCAACAGCTTGGGTCCAACCACTGCCGCAAATAGCGCGATGATGGTCACCACCACCAGCATTTCAATCAACGTCACACCGGCTTGTAAACTACGCCTGTATCCACTTCTTTGCAATCTCATAATGCCACCTCATTGATACTTGTAATTGCCAGCAACATACTCAATACCAGCGCGCCAACCATGATACCCATGATCAGGATAATCAGCGGTTCAAACAATGTCGTCAACCGTTTAATGGAGGAACGAGTCTCATCCTCATAAATATCCGCCATGCGATTAAACATCTCATCTAACCGACCCGTTTCTTCCCCTACGCTCAACAAATGCGCCGCTAACGGAGGAAACTGGCCACACTTACGTAACGGTCCGGCAATGCCTTCGCCACGC
>JANMWO010000639.1:0-9451 GCA_031394025.1 Acidobacteriota bacterium | reverse complement strand
GCCGAAGCCTCTACAATTAGACTTTCATGCAGAGAGGTGCGGATACGTTGGCGTGCCGCTGCGTCATCAAATTGCGGACTTGCCCCACCGCTCATGGGAGCCTCCGCATTTCCACCAAATCTTCCACACGTGCTTGCTGTTTCTTCCCAGCACGCTGTTCTTCATACGGCCCACAGACTGGCCGATAGTCGCAATATTCGCAGGCATCTTTCTTTGGTGCAGCAGGCAGAAAACCACTGTGAACAGCCGCCGCAATCACATCCACCACCTGCGCGATTCGTTGACGTGCATGATCCTGAATGGGAATTTTCACTTCGCGATACTGCCCTCGCTGCGTGCAATAAGATAGCCGACTTGACGCAACTGGCTTACCCAACAACTGCTCCATCGCTAATGCATAAAGCGTCGGCTGCAACACCGTTCCACCGCCGACATAAGCGGGTGTCTGTTCCGGAGGTTTGCCTGTCTTATGATCGGTGATGCGCAGCGTTCCATCGGCAATGCTTTCTTCCACCAAATCCACCGAACCCCGCAGCTTCAATGCATCCAGTAGGAATGCTTCCGGCTGAATGGAATCGCGCAGGCCAAAGGAAAATTCTGTGGCAACCAACTTCCAACCGGCATCCCCGGAAACGTGACGCAACCAGCCCCGCAAGTCTGTCCGCAGATCTTCCACTTCACTATTCCAAACGCGCTCGATTGCCGGTGCCAGTTTCTCTGCGTAGTCCGCAGCCACTGCATTCAGCACTCCATCCCCAATATCCATGGCCTTCTGCAAATCACTGCGCTTCAATGGCAGCAGCCCTGCCGGTTCCATTTCTTTCCAAATCAATTCTTGCGCTTCATGAAACAGTGCCCCGCGCGTTAACGGGTCCATCTGTTCCAATGGAACGGTTTCTTCGCGCGGTCGCAATTGATGGATTGCCGATAACAAAAATTTGTAGGGACACGCAGCGAAGTGCTGTAATGCGGTGGGCGAATAGCTGCGACGATCCAGCCAGTGTGCTTCCAGCGCCTTCAACGTTTCCACTTCTGGATCAACCAACCCATCAGCCCCCGACCATTTAGAACCCCAACGTCGATAGCGGGTTCTGAGAGATCGGGCCAACACTGGGCTTACTTCTACCAGGTAACGCATGAACCCTTTCGACTCGTTACTAGTCACCAGATTCAGACGCGCCACGTCGTACTCAGCATCATCCAGCGCCGCCCTTGGATCTAACGGCGCTGGCCTGCCCAACCGGATTTCCGCGTTATTTGCCGCCTGCTTTTCAAACACGCGCAAATCGGGCAAACGTCCTTCCCCAGCGCGCAAAACTTCCAGCGCATAGAACGAAGGAACTCGAGGACGCCCTTGCGTAGCATCCATGCGTGGATAGGAAACAACCAGCTTTTCCCCCGCAGCCGCTGCACAATGCAACAACAAACGTTCCCGAGCGACGCGGTCATCCTGACGCGTCAAGTGCCCGCCTGCCGTCACTCGATGCGTATCCAAAAGTAGCGGGTCTTCCATAGCCTTCTTCGGAAACACACCTTCAGCAAGCCCTGGCAGAAACACAACGGCGAATTCGCGACCTCGTGCTTCTTCCGGTGTCGCCACAAACACGGCACCGTAACGACGACGTGGCGGTTCATTGCGCAGGAATCGTAACCGCTCGGAAAGCACTCCATACACTTCCAGCAAAGCCACTGGACCCACTTCGCGCATTGGTTCCAGTTCACCCAACATGGCCATCACCGATTCCGGACGTCGTAACGAACGGGTTGCCAATGTTGCAAGTTGATCCACCCATTCGCCCCAACAAGCTGCCGTGGGCAAGGCGGCTAAAAGGTCAATTAGCGGCAACGCAAAATGGGCCAACCCTTCCAGTTGCGCCAGCTTTCGTTCTAACCGTGGTCGATCTTCATCGTCCGTTTCCAGGCTGGCAATCTGCATGCGCTGTTCTTCTTCCAAGCCACGCAAACGGCGCGCCCAACGCTCACGACCCCCGACGACTGATGCATCCACAATCAGCCGTTCCCAACCCGCAGGCGAACGAATCACCGGAGCCGTCGCATCCGCAACTGCTTCAAACGCTACTGCCTCGCCTGCCATAGAAAAGTTGGCCAGCACTTCGTCCTGCGAAGGAACCCATTGTGGTTCGCTCTCAATTGGAGCCCCGTCATCGTTCAGGTTTGGAACTTGCGCGAGCGATAAATATTCAGCGAAGCGAGTAGCTGTTAATCCTTCCAAAGTACATGCCAGCAGGGCTAAAAACGCACGTCCACCTGGATCTGGTCGGGCAGTTCCACGATGAAAATAGGCTGGTGCACCGGCACGTCGCAAGGCTTCTTCCACCAATGGTTGATATCGTTCCGGCGATCGCAGTAGGATCGCCATCTGATCGAACCTCATCCCATCGGCAGCAAACTTGCGAATGCGTCGGGCAATTTCAACGCACTCCAACCCTTCCCCCGGAGCAGAAAAATATTCCACGCTGTCATCGAACGGTTGCGGTTCGGGAAGTTGGGAGGCGAACAGATATTTGCGGACCCGATCCAGCGTGCGTCCCGTTGCTTCGGTAAGTGTTTCCGGCTTTACGCCAAAGCTGCTTTGACTTTCAACATCGGCAGCCAACAGAGTGGCCATCCATGCTGGCGAGCGTTTTCCTACAGCCTCAATCAACCGTTGCTCCCACACGCGTCGCACTGGAACATCAATCATGAGCATCGGCAAATCCAAGTACCGATGAGGTTGCGCCGCAGCGGCCACGGCGAGTTCCAACACAATGGCCTGATCCGCTAACGCCTGTTCATCCAGCAGTGCAGCATAAAAGGCGAGCAGTTCTGCCAAATCCTGACCCGGCAAACCTGCTTTGCGCAGTTGGTCAAGATTCACTGCGTCCATGCGCAATTCAGTAAGAGTTGACGCTAGTGCACGTACGAACCCTGGCGTATCTGCAACCGGTTCGAAGTAACAGAGTTTTCCCTGCTTGCGAACTTCAAACGTAGCCCGTGCGGCCAACGCTTCCTGGCTCAAACGGCTCATCGGAGCAAGTCCACGTTGAGCCATGGCCCACCCGGCAAGTGAAGCCGCCAAGTGTCCCAAGGTCATGCTGTGGACACCCGCCAAACCCGCACTGGCATGGCTTCTGAGGAAGTCGTCAGCCGCACCGCGAGACGGAGCCAGCACGATTACCTCACTGCGTCCAGCCCATTGTTTTAGGAAGGCACTGGCTTCGCGTAGTTGCTCTTTGCTCGAATTTGCAATGAGCGAACGAACGTTGCTCACAGTGCTTACATTCCGCCTGCGCGCTTGCGATGCGGCTTGCTTTCCTCTTGATCAGCATCCGCTGTTTCCGTTGTGACCGGAGGTTTCTTCAATGCCGCCAAACTGCTTTTGAGAGCAGCCATAATGTCGATCACTGGGGCCATATCCTTCGATTCCGGAGGAGCAACAATTTCCTGACCATTCACTTTTGCGGTGATCATGTTGCGCAATGTTTCACGATAATTGTCCGTATATTTTTCAGGCTCGAAAGGGGCGGAAAGGGCTTCTACCAAGTGCTTGGCCATGGCCAGCTCTTTATCTTTTAAGCTGGAAAGGTCGGTACGAAATTCATCCAGCGCGCGGACTTCATCCTGGTAATACATGGTGTGCAGAACCATGCCGTGCTTGCCCGGACGCAACACCACTACATGTTCGCGATTGTGCATGCAAATCTTAGCTACGCCAACATGCCCGGTTTCACGCATGGCTTTGAACAGCAATGAATAAGCCTTTTCCCCCGCTTCATCAGGATGCAGATAGAAGGATGATTCAAGGTAAACCGAATCCAGTTCTTCTTCTTTGACGAATTCAACTATCTCCATCACCTTCGCCGTTTTCGGCTGAATGCGTTTGATGTCTTCATCGTCAATCACTACATAACGATCTTTTTCGTATTCGAAACCTTTCACAAGTTCGCTGCGAGGAACAGGTTTATCCTCAGCAACGCAGAACAATACCTGCTTCACACGGGAGTTATCGTGCTTATGCAGTTGGTTGAAGCTAACAGTTTCCGGCCGCGCCGCCGCCATCATTTTAACGGGCAAAGAGATGAGCCCGAAAGTGATGTGGCCTTTCCAAATGGTGGATGCCATAGTGTCTTCTATTTTAGCTATATGCGGGGGCGATGTCCGCTTTTTGTCAATTTCTAAAACGTCAGCCGCAGTGCCAATTGGATGGTCCGCGGAAGATTCGATTGCGATGTAATCCGGCTAAAGTTCTGGCTGGTTGGGTTCACATCAGGACCATTGAAAATGGCATGGTTGAAAAGATTAAACGCTTCTCCGCGGATCTGTATATTGACTCGTTCCACGATGGCTACGGTCTTGATCACGGACATGTCAATATTGCTGATCTTATCCCCACGGTAAGCAGGAAAGGCTTGCGGGAACGTGCGTCGGTTACGATCCAGTTGTAACAGCGAACTGCGTTCAAAGCGGGTTACATCAAAAACCCGTTGCAGGTTACGCGCGTCCCATTGCAAATCACCGCCATAGTAAAGCACGTTGCCGAAATCAATGGGACCGCCAGATTGCAAATTCAAAATGCCCGCCATCTGCCAGCCGCCAACTAGACGATTGCCCCACGACCCCACTTGGCCCAGGAATCTTTTGCCTTTACCAAAGGGCAATTCGTAGTTGCCGGATAACACCAAACGAAAGGGCCTGTCTTCGTTAGCCACGCGATACTGAAGCGCATCGGAAGCGTTGTATAAGCGATTGGTAGCTTCCATGAATTTAGAAAATTGGAAGTTGGTGAGAAATTGCAATCCATTGGCGAAACGCTTGTCCAACCGAACTTGGAACATGTGGAAATTAGAATAACCAACGCTCTGTCCACCTTCGGTAACGCCGCCGTCTCCGGAAAATTGCGGATACTTGCGTAGTAGAGTTTCCGTAGTTGTGGTGGCCCCGTTCAGGCCTGTGCCCGGAATCAAGTTGCGTAGTGGGTTTTGGACCAAGGCCGTAAGCCGGTCAATGGTGGCTTGGTCGCGTGTGGGTAACGACGAAAGGTATTGCTCAGGCACATAGTTCAAGGCACGATCCACGCCTAACCCGGTAACGTGCGATCCCATGTAGCCCAGTTCCAACAACAGATTCTTGGCCAGTTCACGCTGAATATTAAAGTTCCAACGGTGCGTGATGGGCTGTTTGGGATTGGGCGTTGCAAAGGCCACACCTTGCCCCAGGAACGTATTCACGCCACTGCTGCTGCCGATGGGTTGCAGAATGCCGCTAGGAAATGGGTTGGCAAATGTGGTGGTGGGCGTCAGGAAATTATCCAGAGTGGCCACCAATTGTGTGGTTTGGCTGAAGCCAGGCTGCTGGATGCCAGTGGTGCCGAAGGTGCTGTAAAAAACACCATAGCCGCCGCGAATTACGGTTTTCGTTCCAAGCAAATTGGGCGACCAGGAGAAGCCAAAGCGGGGACTAATGGCATTGCCAGGAGGGCTGTAAACAGTGCGATTGCTGCCATCGGCAAACAATACTCCACCCACAGGGTTGAACTGGGCAGCAGGCAGCAGGGCAATGGGACTGGTGGCGTAATTTGCTTTCGCGGTGTCGGTAAGTGTCAACTTTGCTGCCGAGTCAAACCCGCGCACTGTGCGATTCCAACGTTCAATGGTGCCGCCTTCTTTTTCATAACGCAGGCCGATGTTAAACGTCAGGTTGTTGCGGATACGCAGGTCATCCTGTATAAATACGGCAAAGTATTTGGCGCTTTGGGTGCGGGTGGCATTCACGTCGAAACTACCGCCGGAGGGCAATCCCAAAAGGAATGAGCCGAAGTCCTGCCCAATGGGGGCTGATGGGGAATTATCTAACGGACCGCGTGTCCAGCTCTGGTTGAAGGTGTATGCGCCGGAAGAGTTGCCATAGCTATTGGAGCTTTCCCGTTGAGTCCGCAAATCGACCCCGAACTTTAATGTGTGCTTGTTGATGATTTTTGTTGCGGCAAGGAAGATTTGATAGGAATCGAATGGGGTGCGGTCGCCGCCGCTATCGCCGATGGACGTGAAGTTGGAAAAATTGATGCGAGGAATTACCAGTTTGCCGCTGGACGCTTTGAGGGAAGCGGGCAACCCGAGCGTGGTAAAATCGAACCCGTCGTGCGGGCGGGTGTTGCCTTCGACGAAGCGAGTCCAGTTGGCGCGCGAGTTTAATAAAAATGTTGGGGTGATGGTGTATACATCGTCGAATGTGGCGCCCCAGTTGATGCGCGATAGAAAGTTTCCAGTGGCAATGTTAGAAAAACGGTTGCCGCGATTTTCTACGCGATCATTGTTGCGGGCCGAGATGAAAAACTTGTGGCGATCGGAAACGTTGTAATCCAAACGACCCATGTACGAAGAGAAGTCGTCGGCCCGGATGGCGTTGTTGAAGTAGTTATTGGTGCCATCCGCTGTGCCTTGGAAATTCGGCAAGGGCAGAAACTGGAAGAAGTTCTTGGCAATGGGGCTGATGCGATTTGCAGGGATGCGATTGCCGGCAAAGGGTTGCCGGGCGATGCGGGACCCTTGCGCAACTGCAGTAGCGGGATCATAAATCTGATACACGCTATTGACGGCTAGAAGGGAGGAAAAATCTCCAGTGCGTTGCGCATCGGTTGGAACATTGGAAAACGTCGGTTCCGGTTCGGATTGCTTAATGGCTTCATACCCAAAAAAGAAGAACAGTTTATTCTTACCGTTGAGGACTTTCGGAATCATCACCGGGCCACCAACTGTAAAACCATATTGGTTGAAGCGCGTTACTGGTTTGGTCTGGCGTGCGGCGTTGGTGAAAAACGGGGTGGCCTTCAATCGTTGATTCTGATGAAACTCATACAGGGAACCGTGGAATTGATTGGTGCCGCCCTTCATCACCACGTTCACCGTACCGCCGCCTGTATTGCCGTATGCCGCGTCTGGTTGAAACGCTTCCACCTTCACTTCCTGCACCGCATCCACTGGCGGGTTGTAGGCTACGCGCCGGTTTCTGGTCATATCGGGAGAGCCATCCAGCAACAGTTCGTTGGACTGGCCTTGCCCACCGCCCATAGAAAATCCCGATGGCCCGGCGTTGTCAAACGGCCTTGTGAAGCGTGGGTCCGATGATGGTGTGACGCCATAAGAAAGTTGCGCCAGCGTCAACGCCGTGCGCCCATTCATGGGCATTACGGAAATTTGATCCTGGGTGATGACTTGGCCAACTGACGCGGAATTTGTCTGCAACATGGCGGCGTCGGAAGTGACGGTGATGGCTTCCGTCTGACTGCCGATTTGCAGTTTTACATCGATCATCAGGCGTTGGTTGGCACCAACGATTATGCCGTCTTGAATGTACTTTTTAAATCCGAGATGATCCGTTTTTAACGTGTAGGGACCGGGCGGTAGAAAAGGCAGCGAATACTCACCTTCTGCGCCAGAGGTTGTCTCAAAACGAGCGCCTGTATTCGATTCCACTGCGTTGATCTGAACCCCAGGTATAGCCGCTCCCGTAGGGTCTGTAATGCGTCCGGAAATTGTGGAACGAAATTCCTGCGCAAAACTTGCGCTCAGCAGCATTGTTGAAAGGAACAGAATTCTAAGCATCTTGAATTAACTCCCCGAATGGATTAAATCTCACCCAGATCATATCAGAGAAAATCGATTCTGCCACATCCGCCTTGCAGCAGCGGTGTACTATGAGGCATGGAAAATCGCACTGAACCGAAAACTGTTGGGCAATGGATTCGTTATGTCGTTTTTGCGGCAATTGCCATTTGGCTTGTGATTTGGATGTTACGGATATCGGGCATTAACGTGCTCTGACTTTAGGCAGCCCGTTGAATCGCGATTTGAAAGCAGAACACCAGCTGGCCAAGGGAAAATCATGTCATTCGGAATTTACATTGTTGGCTTTTTGATATTTATTGGTGGACTTGTATATGCTGCCAATCTACTGCATATCCCGCAGCAATGGATTGCAGTGGGGACAGTGATTCTTTTGGGCTTGGCAATCATGACAGGCGTCCAAAATACCAGGGGGAAAGACCCGTCATAAACGAATGCGCTGACAAAGGAAAAGGGCGTGAATCACTTGGATTCTCACGCCCTTTCTCCATCACTCAAAACTCAAATCAGCTTTAGAAATCGTACCTTAGCAGGAACTGCATCTGCCGGGGACTATTCAATGTCGATGAATACTTGCCGAAGGAACCGGTGTTCCCAAGATCCAGCGTAAGACTGTTCACGTCGAAACGAACCGTATTGGTTATGTTGAACGTTTCCCACCGGAGTTGCAACGAATGCTTTTCGCTGTAAGGCATCACGAACTTTTTGCCTAATCCTGTGTTCACCGCAAGCCCACCATCACCCCTAAGAACATTGCGCTGGCCGGTTTGACCGGGAAGCGTAAAGTCGTAGACGGCCAAAGCGGACGCAGGATTCGCGAACAAATTTGGACCACTCTTCCCGGCAACTGCTGGAGCATTCTTGCTGGTAGACGTCGAAGGCTGTGGACCAGAAGGGGTGGCGAAGCCAGGAATGTTCCAGTTGGTGGGCCAGTTGCGACCGTTGCCTACGGATGTGGGCAGTCCCGAGGATTGCTGATAGGTTGCAGAAAGCTGCCATCCGCCCAGTAGTGCGTTCACAAATCCACCAGCATTGCTAAGGAACCTCTTATTTCTGCCCAATGGTAGTTCGTAAATTAAAAAGCCGTTTACGGCATGCCGAACGTCGTAATCGGAAACCGCACGAAGCTGGCTGGTATTCCAGGTATTCACTAGAAACCCGCCGAATGCCCCAACCCGTTCCGCACGCGAAGCCAAATCAATGGACTTTGCAAGCGAGTAGTTGAAGTCAGCCGTTAGTCCGCTGGCGAAGCGCTTTCGCACCGTCCACTGCATGGCGTGATAAGCGCCGCTGCCAATGGAACTCCAGGCGGAAAGTGCTGAAAATTGTGGACTGAAGAATGCGTATTGACCAAGCTTGCTGCAACCAGGGTCGCAACCCACATCCAAATCATAAAGCGCCGAAGTGTAATCTGGAGCGTAGCTTTGATAAACCTCGTAGGCCGCCTGCGTGGCCGATTTAGTGGGGGTCTTCAAGCCGGGGTACATATTCTCCCAGAAGGGAATTGGTTTGACGTCACCGATCTTAGTTTTTGAACGATCGAGCAACGCCAGTTGCGTGGCCCCTTCAAAGTAAGTCTGCCCTGAAGCGGGGTCTTTGATGTTGGTGGGCATTGCCAAATCGCGATTGACCAATGAACGGCGGCTCAAGCGACCCACATAAGAGGCTTGCACGAACAAGCCACCCTTGAATTCCCGACCGACGGAAAGATTCATAGCCATGCTGTAAGGGGTCTTTAACTTATCGTCAATATAGTTGGTGATTGCCTGATTGTCTGGCTGAACTGCCGGAAACCCACCCTTCGGTGTTGCTGAAATCAAAGAGGCGGG
>JANMWO010000634.1:0-10907 GCA_031394025.1 Acidobacteriota bacterium | reverse complement strand
CGATATCGCCCTGGATTCTGAAATGGACCATCTGTGTAAGAGCCTTCATAAGCAAGATAGCTGTCCACTTTTTGGACATTGGGACTGTAACCGAAAAAGCCGCGACCACTATTAAAGTTGCCACCTTGCAACCGCAGTGTAATCTGCTCTGGCAGCGATTCCCGTTGTTGAATGTGCACCACGCCAAGACCGCTGAAATCCCCATAAGCCGGGCTGAACGGTCCGTTGATGACGGTCACCTGTTGAATCAGTTCCGGACTCAAAGATTTCAGCGAACCCAGATAGCCTTGCCCATGACCCTGCGTCCCCTGATTCTGCTGAACATTATCCACCATCACCTTCAGCCCGCCGTTGACGCCGCCATGATCCAGGTTGAAGCCGAATCGGCGAATCTCCAGCGACTTGCCACCGCCTTCATGCTGACCAGCGCTGATACCCGCATTCATCTGTTGCAGCATTTGGTCATCCCGCGTGAACAGAGTGCGATTAAACACCTCAGAATTATGCAGATCCACAGTCGGTTCCACCGTGTCGGCAGTGATGACGATAGTTTGTTTCTGCGATGCGAGTTCGGTGAACTGAAGTGTTATTTCGCGGAGTTGGGTGGTGATTGTGGTTGGCTGAAAAGATGGGTGAGTTGCTGTGACTGTAACTTCGCCGAAGGGCACATTGGTGAATTGGAATACGCCAGCCACAGTTTGGCTAGTTTTCTTGAGAGACTCAATTTGAACCTTTGCACCTGAAACTGGCTTGCCTTGCGGATCTGTAATTCGTCCAACCAGGGCAGGTTGGGCGAAAGTGAAACTGGCCGCGAATAGGAATAAGACCTGAATTTTTAGCATGGTTTGCATGATTCGTAGCACCAACTGAGTATTCGTAATACTAACATCAGATATTACGATCTTTCAAGTGGTACTACGTTGCCAGAATGAGTTTGGATTGGGAGAACGAAAACTTTCTATAATGGGCGTTTAGTGTATTCCACCAATCGTATCTAAGCCGAACTCCCAATCCAACAAACACGAAAATCGCCCGATAATTTCACATAGGCCAACTTGTGTCAATTTTCAAAAGAGTCAGTGCATCTTTCAAGAATCTCTCTGCCGACGGCATGCAGAGCATGAGCAGTTCCATGAGCAGAGGGGGGTCGCCACAATCCGTTTTGGAGGCCTACCGTGCTGGGGACTATCAACTTGCGTTAAAAAAAGCAGATAGCCTGGTGCGGACTTCAGTGGATTACCATTTCCTGCGTGGAACGATGCTCTATAAATTGGGTAGGTTAGAGGAATCCATCACGATGCTGGACCAGGCCGCAACGATGAGTGCTGACGATGATCGGCAACTGGCAAAAACATATCATGCCCTGGGACTGGCCCTACGCGATAAACAGATGACGGAAGAGGCAGTGCTATGCCTGGAAGAAGCAACAAAGCACCATGTCCATCAAGGTTGCCATTTCCGCAGCATGTGCACCACATTACTAATGGGCGGCGTAAGGCGTGCAGAGGCTTTGGCAAAAGTGCAGATGGCCATTCGGTTGGATAACGGAGCCCAAGTATCCTGCCCTGATAGTACCGATATGAATCTGTGTGAAAGTGTGGCGGTGCTGGCCTGGGCCACGGCGGCAAACTCTAAAGACGAATGGGAAGTGGGCAAACTAGACAGAGAAGCATCGGCCCTGTGTGACCGGATGAACAAGCCGGTGGTGGCCATGGTGCACTATAGCTTTGGCCGCGCTTACCAGGAATTAGGGAAGCTGAACCAAAGTGTGCCGCACTTTGAAAAGTGCGCCGAAGCAGAGCCGCAGGGTAACTATGGGCGCTTGGCCAAGGCTGCTTTGGAATCTTCAACAGAAGCCGTGAGCGGTTGAACCCCTACCATTTTCGGCACAGACTTAAACAACTGTTCTGGATCTCCACTGGCTTCAATGACCAGTTCCAGAAACGCTATGTGCATTTCATCGGTAGTTTGATCGCCCCATTTCACCGCTGCCGCAGGGTCTGGATTAAAGCGGTTGTTGGGTGAGTTATCAAAGGCCGCAGTGGATTCCAAACGCGTGCCTACTGGAAGATCCAATGGCTTGGTTAAAACATAAGTAGTCTGCCAATTGAAATCGTACCGGGGAACATCAATCAGAGTTTCCTTTTTACCATCAGGGTAAACCGCCACCACTAACATGCTTTTACCGCGAACGTGCATATGAGGCTGAACCGAAAGTAGGCGGGCCGGACGGGCCAGCGTCATGGTGGCATGGGAATCAAAATTGCCATTTTTTGGTGGAATCACAAAATCTAAATCGCGCAATGTATCAATGGCCAACACTCGCAACTGCGGTGCCTGATCGGCGAAGTACAACCCGAACTCAGAGTGATCTACGGCAGGCTGACCGTTGGGGTTGTAGTGCATCTCCAAAATCAGATCAGACCCAGCAGGAATCAGCTTGGCCCCCTGATCTAACCAGGGCATTGCCTCGTAACCGGGTTCGTATCCAAGAATCAGTTGACGACGATCAAACACACGTTCCTCGGGTCTACGCTTGCCCCGTTGGGCCACCGTTGGCGAGAAAATTTCACCCACTGGGAACCCAGCCAAGTAACTCGACCCGGGAGGCCGCACAAAGGCGTTAATGTGATGCACAAGGCTGCGCTGATCAATGCGAAACTCTGCCGCGCGAACCCATGTATCGTGGGCAAGATTCAAGGGCACGATGAGAAATGAATATTGCAATTGTCCAGACTTGGGAACATCGAACCCAGGAACCTTCACTACCCGATCTGGCTTGCCCAGCTTCCACCCATCCTGGTGCTTAGAAATTCTAACGGGGGAAATCAGCGGGGAACCTTCCAGTGCCCCGGCGTCCACCCAGGCCACCAGCGTAGTTACTTCCTGCTGCGTCAAAGAACGATCATTGCGCCACTGATGTGACCCCGGAGTGGCATGCCATGGAGGCATGGTTTTTTGCAATACAGCTTGGCGAATGGCCTTGGCAAATGGTCTTACCTGACGATAGCTGGTGAAAGCCATGGGGGCCACTTCACCTGCCTGATGACACTGCACACAGCGCCGTTCCACAACTGGCTGGACGTCGCGCCAAGTGGTTTCTGCTGCTGCGCAAATGTTGACTAGCGCAAATAGAATCGCAAAGCAGCGGATAGGCATGTTCTTAGTTTACTGTTTTGGAACACCGTCAAGCAGCCAGTGCCTTAACCAATCAAACGCCGCTGTAATTGCATCGGGAGCCGGAGTATGTCCGCTACGATGGTTGATCCAATCTAAAACAGAGCGGGGCATGGCACTGGCTGATGTCAGCAGGGGCAAGCTTTTATCGCCATCGGAATCTTCACCGGCAATCAACAGGAAAGGTCGAGGTGCTAACAGCGCCAGTAACTCATTTTGATCCACACCTTTTGGCAGACGCTCACCGAAATACCAGTAATCCTCATAGTTAGTGAAGGCGAAACTCACACCCGGCTCAGACGCAACGGCGGCGCGAACCCGTTGATCCATGGCAGCGGCGTACATGGTCATTTTCCCGCCCAGTGAGTGACCCATCATCGCGATCCTGGTACGATCCACATCCGGCAAGGTCTCCAGGTAATCCAGCAGACGACTTGTGTCCCATACCCATTTCCCCAACCCTGTGGTCCCCGGATGCCTGCGGGCAAGGTTGGCAACAGCTTCATCGTAACGTTGACCATAGCTTTCGCCAAACCAGCGGATGGCTACCGCAATGTAACCCTGTTGGGCGGCCAGCCAGGCGAACGAGCGCACCCCTAAGGGTTGAAAATTACGACCACCCAGATTCAAACCCGCCGGAGTATCCACATCATAGTAAGGAACAATCAGCACAGGACGCGGCGTCGTTAGGTGTTCGTCTGGATAGACAATCAGGATTCGTTCCCAGGAATCTGGTTCCGTTTGAAGGTCCATCAGACGGGCTCGTAACCAGGTATCGTCGATTTCACGCACCAGTCGCGCGCGTGGGGCGGGCTTGGCAATGGCAGGCGCACCCAACCATTGCATCCACTTTGCACGGTCTACTTTAGTAACTGGTGCGAGTGTGGGGAAATCAGTTCTTTGCGGCGGCTTACGATATGCGGATTGGTCAAACGGGATAGCAGGTGCGAGAACTCCGGTGGATTGTACTATGCGGAAACCTGTTTCGCCGCTGGCGTGTGCCGGATCTTGAGAAGAGCGTAATCCGCGTGACCAACTGGTGCGCGAAGTTACATACGAACCGCCCCGTATGACTCGTTGCAATCCACGCCTGGGCCCTCTTGGATTGGTGACAGGCCATGGTGATTGGATGGCGTTAAACCAATCTTCACACCATTCCCAAACATTGCCCGACATATCGTAAACACCGAATGCATTGGGGCCTGAGGAACCAATGGACCGCGTGCCTGGAAGCTTGCCTAACTCGGATGCATTCTTTGTGGAAGCCAGGCCCAGGTTACCGTCGCTAGTGCCCGCAGCGGCAGACCATTCCGCTTCGGTGGGCAAGCGGTAGCCATTGCAACTGGTCTTGCGCGATGCGCTGGCCACTATATAGCAAGGATTGAGCTTGTTCCGCACGCTGACGGCATTTGCAAAGCTGATGGCATTCAACCAACTGACGTTTTCAACGGGCAGATTTGGACCCTTGTGCAGCGAAGGATTTTGCCCCATCACCTGTTCATATACTTGCTGCGATGTTTCGGTTTTGGCAATCCTGAATCCGTCTACAGCGACGTGAACGGAAATGCCGGTCTGGGAGTCGCGCACTGTTTGTCGGGATGGTGGAATCACCGCCCAATCCAAAGCAAGAATTGCGGAGATGAGGAAAATTACCACAGTAACTTGAATCCCAATTGCATCTGCCGTGGATAATTCGATTGCGGAGCACTTACAGTTGACTTATAAAGGATGCCGAAATTTGCGCTGTCCGCAGTATTGTTGAACATTGCCGTTGTTACGAAGAATGAGTTGGCCACATTGAAGACTTCCAGGCGAAACTGGGCTCGGAATCGTTCATTGATCTGGGTCATTTTGTTCAATGAAACATCGGCCATGCGCGAGGTCTGCAAACGAAGTCGGGAGTCGTAGTAGGGCGTGTAACGCGGGTTATAGTTGGGAACTATCAGGAAGTTTGGCTCTTTGCAGCCGTAATCCTGACTGAATCCTAAAGTGGAGACGCTGCCATCGGAATTCACTCGATTGACGCATGGCTGCACCGCCTGAATCTTTTCTTGGCCCCAGCCGAATGGAATCCGCGCATCTTTGAGATAGAGCACGTTAGTGGGCAGAGCCCAGGGCATGCCGCTCATCACATTAAAGATCAACGTACTTTCCCAACCACTGACCAGTTTGCTGGTCCACCCGCGAGTTCCCCCAAGAAATCTGTGGCTCTTGCCCATGGGCAGTTGGGCAATCATGCTGGTCACAAAACGATGAGGTCGATCATATTGCGTTACGCCTTGTTGCATAACATCGTTTTGCGGGTCTAGATAACCAGTCCTTTGTTCATTCTTTGCCCACGTGTAATTGACATTGAGAGTAAGTCCGTTACGGACCCGCATGTTATACGCCGTTTGCAATGAGTTATACCAGCTTCTGCCGGTGTTGAGCATTAATTCAGTTAGACCGGTGAATTGTGGATAGGGTCGTAGAATCTGGTTACGTGAGATCGTGTTGCCAGTGTAAGAGTTTGTGCCGACAAAGGCATCGAGCCCCTTAAATGGGTTGGCAATACCTGCATCGCAATAGCTGGGATTGCCCCCTAGTATCCAATTGCAGCGATCACGAAAAGCACCGTCGCCTTGCTCATCAAAGGTCTTCGATGTTTCCTGATCGTAACCGCGATTGGCGGAGTAAGTGATTTCAAAACGTCCGCGCTGCCCAATGGCCCGCTGGATACTGAAGGAGTACTGGTCTGTATGAGGAATGCGGAACTTGGGGTTGACGAAGTTGAAACTGCGCCCGGCAAAAGTGTTGAGCCCATCTGCCGAACCCCTTGGCTGGTTAATGATCGGAAACGGATTGTTGATCAAGTCAGGGTAAGTGCTGCGGTTCCCGTCAGGAGAAACGGACATAGTTGTCTGCGCATTAAATCCTGTTGATTGCAAATAGTTATTGCTGGGGTTGCTATAAAAACGGCCCCACCCCCCGCGCAAAACAATCTTTTTGGTTAGTGCGTAGGCTAATCCAATGCGCGGTTGGAAGGTATTTTTGTAGAGGTTGGAAGCCGTGCGCGGAGCCCCATTTTCCCCGGCAAATAACAGGCCGCCGCGCAGTGGATTGGGAATGTCAGGGTACTTAGCGTGGTCAATCAACTTATCCAGCGGACTAATCACTTGTGTATCAAAACCGCGATTCAAACGATTGAAGCGTTCATTGGGTGGAAAGTTAAAGTCAAACCGCAAGCCTAAATTCATAGTAAGGCGTGAAGAAACTTTCCAATCGTGTTGCAGCCATGGTGCTATGTAAGGGGACATGTAGATGAAAAAGGATTGGTAATTCACGGTACCGGAACTGGGAGTCCCTAGAAGAAATCCAGCGATGGAGTTGCCGCTAAGAGCATCTGTACGGGTATAGTCGGCCTGCGTGAAGATCCTGTTTTCATTGAGCTGAAATACAGTTCCAGGATTTTGCACGGCATATTGAATCCACCGCATATCAATGCCACCCTTGGTTGTGTGGGTGCCATTGACTTTGGTTAAGGATCCAGCAATGGCCCAGGAGTTAGTCACATTGCGACCGGGACTTCCCTTCCCTAGCGCCAAGTAGTCATCCAGAACATATCTTCCAAATCCTGGACTATATGGGAGTGCGGCAGCCAGCGAAGAGGGAAAGCCCAAACTGGCCATGTCAAACGCTTTATTGGCCAAACCGTCATTACTTTCAATGTAGCGACTGAATGACACTCGCGCATTGAGTAACATGGAGGCTGTAAGTGTACTTACCCAGTCCATCACATAAGCATCGTTCACACGCTTTAAGGGTTGCGGCCCATCGCCACCTGGTTGGCCTCGAATACCATTTGAGGAACGAAATTCCGTACGGTCGTTACTTCCTTGCCGAAAGAAAACGTGATTCCGGCTTCCGAAGTTTTGATCGAACTTGAACACCATGTTGTAGAACGTATCTTGTGCAGGATTCTGACCACCAGAAGCAAAATAGTTTTGTTGGGCATAGGCGACTCCTGCTGTTTTTGTGTTGGATGCCGGATAAAAGTCTACAATCCTACGGGCAATGGGATTGATGCGTGCTGCTGGCAATGTGTTGTTGGGGAAAGGATCACGAATGTATTTGCCGTTGAGCAAACGTGTGGAACTGGGGTCGTAAACGGTCACTAAACGGTTCGACCCGTCCACTAACTTTGCAAAATTACCGCTGCGCATTTCCGATTCTGGTACAGACAACACCAATGGCTGCGGAGTGGCTTCCCTGTACCCTTCATAGTTGAACAGAAAAAACGTTTTATTGCGTCCATTATAAATCTTCGGGATACGCAGAGGACCATCGAACAGCACCCCATACTGATCCAGATAATGGCCATCCTTGGGGGCACCGCGAGAATTGTTTTGGAACGAATTGGCATCCAGAACATTCCGTCGCATGAATTCATACAACGAACCATGCAAGAGATTTGTACCGCTTTTCAGCGCAACGTTGATCACCCCTCCGGCCGATTTTCCGTATTGTGCATCATACGTATTGGTTTGAATCTTAAACTCCTGTACAGCATCCACTGGCGGTACGTAGGCAATGTTATTGTTACCGCCCTGGGCGTTATTCGGTGCCCCATCCAGCAGAAATTCGTTGTTTGCATTACTGCCGTTGATGTTCCAACGGGCGATCGCACCGTTATCGAAAGGCCTTTGATAAACCAGTTCACCGTTGTAATCCACACCAGGAACCAACATCGCCAACATGAATGGATTGCGACCATTCAGTGGATATTCGGTAATGGCTTCAGCGTTGACCAAACCACCGCGATCGCTGGAATGTTCCAGGATAGGTGCTTCGCTGCTGACCGTCATTTCCTGCGATATGGTGCCCAACTCCAGCTTGAAATCAAGCGTGGTAGCTTGGGCCACAGTAAGTCCCAGGCCAGATTGACGGGCAGTACGAAATCCTGGTGCAGCGACGGTTACGGAGTAAGATGCAGGCGGCAGAAATGTGACGGTGTAATTCCCATGGGAATCGGTCTTTGCGGGATGCAAGTTGTTGGTGCCTTCGTTCTTGACGGCAATGATGGCACCGGCAATGGGAGCATCGGACGGATCAGTGACGCGGCCTACCAGAGTGGCGCGAAATTCCTGTGCCCAAACTGGTAATAAGAGCAGGAAGAAGAAAGGTAGGACAATTTTGAGCATAGATCCCCAGGGTAATAACATATACGAATTTGCACGGATTGTCGATAACTTTCACGAGCCTTGCCTTTGGCGAAACTAGATTAAATCGTGATACGCTTGAGATAATTATAACGATCTGGCGTCACCGCATTCTTATTTTTCCGGTAAGGTTGGCATCTTAGAATTCAATCCTGTTCGCGTGGCTAGCTTGCAGACAATTTCAACTTCACTCTCCCATCCATCCAGGTATGACAGACTTGTAGCGAAACCCCTCCGTCCCAACGTCCTCCGCTTGGTAGAACGCCTTTAAATCGCGATCTCTCTGCGGGCGAAGCGGGAAACCAATTATTTCTCTCTTCATGACGCCCGAGTCCGCAAGGCTTGCAACTTTTTCAAATACGTTTCCCGCATTTAAGCCAAGCTTCGAAGCCGAATGATACAGCTTTGACAGCACAACAATGCTGTCCCGCAAATCCTGAGATCCTCCCTCGATGACAAGTCCGATAAGACCCTGCTCTATGAGAATAGGCAATTGAGTCCTGATTGCGAGCACGGCCATATTAGCCGCATAATCCAAAAAGCCGTCCTTTGCAGGCTTGTTCATACTTGAGACAATTTCACGACGGCTCCGTGTATCGGCATCCCAGAACAAGGTAACCGCTGATGTTCTTGCCTCCTCAAGTGGAACCGAATATGCCCGCTGAGGAGGATTCTTTAGGAAATGGAGAACTTCTTCCGCCGTCCGCATAGGCACTTGCCCTTTGATGGAATCCTCGGCAAGAGCGTTAAGGTGCTTAATCGCTTCTATCATTTTGAAGTTGATCGACATATACAAAACGTCTTTTAGTTTAAGGGAATTATGCCTTAGTCTAACATCCGGCCTAAAAGTGGCTTGCTGCCTTGCGCTTGAGGGACGTATACTCGGTATTCTCAAAGGTCGCCAAGGCGATCTGTGTTTGGCTCAAAGGAGAGAAATGATGTTTGAAGTTAATCCTTACATCGCATTTCAAGGGAATTGTCGGCAAGCAATCGAGTTCTACAAGAGTGCGCTGGATGCCGAAGTGCTTTTCACTCAGACCGTCGGTGAATCCCCTATGTCCGATATGGGCCCGGCGGAAAACATTATGCACTGCACGATCAAAATAGGAACTTCGACGGTCATGATGTGCGACGCCCCGAGGCTGGATACCGCTGCGGGCAGTGGCAACATCAGTTTGACCATTGGACTGAATGATCCAGCGCGGGCCAAACAAGTCTTTGAGATCCTGGCCAAGGACGGTTCAGTGATCATGCAGTTGGAAAAGACCTACTGGGCGGAAGCATTCGGGATGCTGACCGACAAGTTTGGAGTCAAATGGTTGATTAACTGTGAAGCCCCAACACACGGTTAAAATCTGACTCTTCCACGGTAACTTCGGGCTGGGTTATCCTGCAAGGAATGCCTAACCGAATCCCTGCGCGGGAACGAATCTTACAGGAAGCTTGGATTGGAGATGCTGTCTTATCGCTGTATGTGCGAGTTCGCATCCTTCGCGAATCGGGCCGCGTGGACGGACAGAAATCCATCCGCATGACCTCCAATCATTTCCTGAGTGCGCTGGGCGACCCGAGTGAAGTGGAAGCTGAATTGGGCCGTGTATATCAAGACCGGGGTTTGGATGCAGCCTTTGCCTGGATTGACGAAAAGATCATTCCTCTTTTTCTGCGGCAGGAAGCCAAACGTGCCCGCAAGTGCGGAACGCGCACAGAACCAATACAATATGACTGATGTTCAAAACGATTCCTGTTTTACTCACCTTTGCCGCACTCACTTTGGCGCAAACCCCTGCGCGTATTAAGATTGACATCGACCGAACCATCGGCGAAGTTCACCCACACATTTTCGGCAATTTTGCTGAGCACCTTGGCCGTTGTATTTATGGCGGCATCTACGAACCGGGGAGTCCGTTGGCAGATGCGAATGGGTATCGCAAAGATGTGATGGAAGCGATTAAAGGCATGAATGTGACTCTGTTGCGCTGGCCTGGCGGGAACTTTGTTTCCGGCTACAACTGGAAAGATGGCATTGGTCCGCGCAACCAACGTCCGGTGCGGCCAGAAGGGGCATGGGGATCGCTTGAGCCAAACACATTTGGCACAGACGACTTTCTGCAATACGCCGAAAAACTCGGTATTGAACCGTATGTCTGCATCAACGCCGGGTTGGGAACTGTGGAAGAAGCACGGCAATGGGTGGAATATACCAACGAATCCCGCGATACCTACTGGGCGCAGCAACGTCGCAAAAATGGTCGTGATAAGCCGTATAACGTGAAATATTGGGGCTTGGGCAATGAATTGGACGGCCCCTGGCAACTGGGTCACAAGAATGCTGAAGATTATGTAAAGTTTGCGCTGGAAGCGGCAAATGCGATGCGCCGTGTGGGCCCATCGATCAAATTGATCGCATCCGGATCGAGCAACTTTCGCGCAGGTTGGGATTGGATCGGCTGGAATCGCAAAATACTGGATGGGATGCGGGACGAGATCGACTACATTTCGTTGCACACGTACATTGGCAATCGGACGAAT
>JANMWO010000596.1:0-1976 GCA_031394025.1 Acidobacteriota bacterium | reverse complement strand
ATGCCATGATCGGCGAGGCTGGAGAAGACGGCTCGTCCAAAGCGAACCGTGCCGGAACCTTCGGTGATTGATTTATTTAGTGAACTGTTGCCGTAATTCCAGGAGATCAATGTAATGAGTAAACTGTCACCGTATTTCGTCACCGTATTTCGTCACCGTCATTCCCGCTTCAACTGGGATAGCAAAGCGCTCCAACTCCCCGCGAACCAGGGCGTTTGAGAGTTTAATCCTCATGCGGCCGCCTGCCTATAGGCGTCGTCGGACTGGTCGCCCTGAATGACGCGCCCAGCCTGCGCGAGAACGTTCAAATTCACTCCCATCGCTTCCATTTCTTTAACGACCGCCACGCACTTCGGAGGGTTGAGCAGTTCGTTGAGATCGTGGAATGCAGTGCTAGCCTTGTAAACCGAATACGGATGGCTACCGACCGCCTGAAAGACGATTAGACCGCTATCAAGGTGGATGGCCGCAGAAACAGTCCACGGATGGGAGCTGGCTCCGATGATTTTCTCATCAGACTCGATTCGAGCGCCCGAAAAAACGCTCGCTAGGCGCTCCCTCAAATAGTCTTCGATTTCTGCCGCGCCCTCGTCTCCGAGACGTTCGAAAACGTCAGCAACGACAGCATGGGAGGCCATCCCAACGTCGCAGATCGCGCGCACAAGCTGCTCCTCACTTGCCGTGGTGAAGATTGCTCGGCGATCCGTCTCAAGACCTTCGATGCCCGCAAAGCGCGCCGCCACTTTCGGGAACGACCGTTCCGAACCAACCGCAGCAAGTTCACGATATGCAAAGCCGCCGTCATCAACACGAAACTGCCCACCTGCGTGCGTGAGACGCACGGTTGATTGACTGCCGCTAGGGAAAATTAGGGGAAGGTTGATATAGCTTGCGCTTCCCCAATGGGACACGCCCACGAGTTCACGCGCCGCTTTATCAGCAGCGTCCCGGACCGTTGTGGGCATGGCGACGTGACTAGCCATTATCGAACAATCCATACTCCCATTTCGGCGGCGACACAACGTCTATGTTGTTGATTCGAAACAGATTCCCGACTAGTTTGCGAAGCGACTCAAATGATTGAATTGCTTGGTCAATCTCTTCTGCCATCGGAAGGTTTCCACTTCGCATACGCTGCTCCGCCTCAATCCAGTTCAGAGAAAAGGAGTGATGGTGGCTTGAACTGAGCCGGCGACCCGAGAAAGGGCTTCCGGTTCGTTTGGGATTCGTATGGCCGCCACTGACAGCCCGCCAATCTAGGCGGGCAAGGGGCACCTTCCGGCGCTTGCCGGGTTGGCTCGCTTGAAGCTCGAAGGAAACGTTGGCGTCGGGGACGTTTTTGAGATGGCCACCGTGCAGAATGAATCCCTGCTCCACGACGTCACCCACGATCAGCGGAGCATTGAACCAGCAGTAACCGGTTTCAGGCTCTGGCTCGCTCCAGCCCGGAAACTGAGCGATTGCTTTCCGTGCCGCGAAAAGATCGTGGAATGACATTCCGGGTTTGTATCGACCGACATACGGCTTGGCCAGTCACCCCTGCGTCAAGGGGATAAAAGGGAGCTTAATAGCCCGCCTTCAGAAGTTCCGGGGACACCACAAATTCCGGGAACAAAACACCCCAAGTTCCGGGAACACGATACTTGATAGCCGCCTTGACTTTGGCGCCCAGTTCTATGGACCGAGCGTTGGTTCTCTAAGCCCCTTCGGCCAGCAATTCTGCAAAAAAACCCTGTCCTACAGCACCCGGTTCGAGTCATAGACTGGTCGATGCGTGGGCGACTCCAACTTGTTCTGGAAATACTGGTCTTCGCGGCGCGGAGTCGCGGCGGCGCGCTGCGGGGTGACGAAGGTCACACCTCAACCTCCGCCGATCGCCGCCCTCAGCCGCATTTCCCTCTACAAAACCGGCCGCCGCGATATCGCGAAACTAAGTCAACCGAGTCAACTTGGCGCGCCTCGCCTCGCTCAGCGTT
>JANMWO010000564.1:0-7099 GCA_031394025.1 Acidobacteriota bacterium | reverse complement strand
TGTTAGGGTCAAATAGGATAAGTTTATGGAGCAGATCAGTTTAGGGCTTGAACGCCGCCAGTTTTCAGTTAGTGAATTGACCTACGCCATTGCCAACACGTTGCAATCGGCATTTAGTAACATCTGGATTTCTGGAGAAATTTCGGGATTAAAGATGGCGTCCAGTGGTCATTGCTACTTTACTTTGAAGGATGATGAAGCGCAAATTCGATGTGCCGTTTGGCGGAATGCGTATCGGTTGCTGCGCGCTAAACCGCAGGACGGGATGCTGATACTGGCTCGCGGAAGAGTGGAAGTATATCCGCCGCGCGGTGAGTATCAACTGATTGTAGAAACCGTGGAGCCATTGGGGCTGGGTGCCTTGCAGCATGCCTTTGATCAACTGCGCAAAAAGTTAGCGACTGAAGGATTGTTCGACCCGGCGACGAAGCGTCGCTTGCCTGCTCTGCCCCGCAATATCGGCATAGTTACATCGCCCACAGGAGCGGTTATCCGCGACATGTTGCATGTCTTTGCGCGTCGATTTCCGGGACTACATATTCGAATTTATCCAGCGTTGGTGCAAGGGCAAGGATCGGTGGAACAGGTGATTGACGGGATTGAATACTTCAGCAACACCACTTGGGCAGACTTGGTGATTGTGGCGCGCGGGGGAGGTTCCATTGAAGATTTATGGACCTTCAATGAGGAATCTGTGGCGAGGGCAATTGCCAATTGCAGTGTGCCGGTGATTTCGGCGATCGGCCACGAAACGGATTTCACCATTGCCGACTTTGTAGCCGACTTGCGCGCGCCAACTCCATCCGCTGCGGCGGAGATGGCAGTGCCCACCAAGGACAGTCTGCTGGACAGAACCGATGCCATTGCCAGACGATTAGACCAGGCGATTCGATTCCGGGTGTCGCAAGTATCACGACGTCTGGAAGTACAGGGAGTGGAGCGAGCGCGGATACTTTTGGAACGGCGAGTGTATCGCTTTGGTCAACGAGTGGACGAACTGGAAGGGCGTGCAGTGAAGCGGCTGGATGGAGCGATTACGTCGGCCCAGCGGCGTTGGCTTTCCATGGATTCGCAACTGCGGAAATTGGATTTGCGTTTGAAAATCGCACAAGCGAAGCAGCGGTTGATGGCACTCAGCGCGCGCCAACAGACGGCGGTGCATCGGCAATTGGCTGGGGCACAATCAAGGAAGAATCCGCTGGCCGCGGCATTGGCACAACTGAGTCCACTGAAGATTTTGGATCGTGGTTATTCGATTGTGGAGACGAGCCAGGGTCATGTGGTGATGGACCCAGCTTCAGTGAAAAAAGATGAGGCTCTGACTGTCCGTTTAGCGAAAGGTCGCCTGCCGGTGAGAGTTAGTTAGCTCAACCGCAGAGGCAGGGTCTACTTCAGGGCAATCGTTGGAATGCAGCCTGCTGCGGCTGAAAAACCTTTGGGAGAAATGGGGGAATTGTTGCCCAAATCCAGTTCATAACGAACAGGGGGACGTGGTTCACGATTGCTTCCTACGCCAACGTAAACCTTCCATTCCAGCAGGTAATTTCCACCTTGGGATTTCCATTCATCGGCTTCACCTAAGAACTGGAAGGCAGCCCAGAGGCCGGGAACATTGGCCCAGGGGAAGTCACCCATGGAATCAATCTTACTGGTTACACCGTGAACGCCGTTCACCTGCCAGACTCTTTTGCCGTCGGAATTGGGTTGCCCGTCAATGGTGAGAGTGACGGTTTGTGACGAAACTTTTTTAAGCGAGTAGGAAATTTTTGGGTCCTGACTATCGCTGGTGTACATGCTGTCGGAAATGGCTGCTGCTCTGTTGAAGAAGGCAACAAATGATGGGGAGATCTTCAGAGCAGAATCGGGTTTTACGCCATAGCCTGAAGGATTTTTCACCATGTATTTTTGGAGAGTGGATTCGTAAAAAGCCCACAGAGCCCCATCGGGCTTACGGAACAGGGCGTTGATTTCGGCGACGGTTGCCGAAGTCTTACTAGTTACGTTGAAGGGAAGCTTACTCATCACACGGCGGTAATCCCCGCAGAAGGCACCACCTTTTTTGTTGAGCTCATCAGGCCCGGCACCGCGTAGCATGCCTTCCACATTGGTGATGGGATCTTCCAACAGCTTTTGTGATTGGGCTTCCAGATGCCCTTGCTCAAATCGGAAATTCTGAGCAATTCCCCGCACAGCCACCCTGGCAGACATCGCGTTATCCAGGCTTCTTTGAGCTACGGTATCGGTAATTTCAGGTAGGTTGGCAGCCGCTTCTATGGTGGATTGCAGAGTGCCCAGAGCAACCATATAGCCTTGATTGGCAGGATCAATGTAGTGATCTGTGATGGCTGGGGGGACTACCGCCTGGACGGATTGGAAGACTTTGCTCACCTCAGGAACATCGACGTTTGTATTTTGAGATGCTATGGAAAATAATGCGAGCAAGGGAGATTGGTTTCCAGAAAGCAGGTTCAGTTTCCGCGCAGCATCCTTGAGATTGGCATACCTAACGAGCGATGCCGAATTCATGAATAGGCGCCATTCTTTAACGAAATCGTCATAATATCGTCGCGTCAGTTCCTGACTGACACTGGCCCGGTCAATGCCTGCGGGGGTTTGGTCACCCAGCACCCATTGTTCGGCGCTGAAGTACCGATCGGGATTCTTCAAGGAATCTTTCATGGAATCCCAACCTGGTTTGGTGAAAGCTGCAGCGACTTCGTGGGAGTCAATGACAACTTCTGCAGATCCTGCAATCAGTTTGTTGAAGTTAATTGCGGCACGCGATTTACCGGCATCAATGAGCATGGCCTGGTAAATACGTTCCACTCCACCGAATTGCTTTAAGTAGCGGCGAGCTTTTTCGATTGCTGCGGTATCGTTTTCCGACGAAAACGGATTTCCGATTTTCAATGTGTCGCTATAGAAATCAAATTGTTTTTTGGCGAGTTCCAATCTGGGGGCGTCCACATTGCGGGAGCTGCTCCAACGATTGAGCAGCACTGGGGAAAGAAACATTTGAGTGGTCTTATCTGGATTCGACGTTGTAATCAGATAGGCTTTCAACGTGTCGTAGGTTGGTTTGTATTCAGGACCAGGGGTGAGGGGCAGCGCCGTTAGGGACTCATTCATGGTGGCCTGTGTTTGAGCCAGCAAGAGGCGACGGAAGCCTTCAAAGTAGAGCCTGCGGGCTTGCGGACGCACTTCATCGCCTGAATAGAGTCCCCAGCGATAAGACCAGGGGGCACCATCTCTGTGGAAGCCTTCCAACATTTCCAAATCCTGACGTTGCGCTTCCAGATTTTCCAGCGCGTCTCGTGTCGCAGAATTTGATCCAATAATTTCTGCAGGAATGGAGCGGGCGGCCTTGGCGATGCGACTTTCGAGGGAACTGTTATTGAAATAAGAAACAATCAGGGCGATAGCGTACAACAAGCTGAGTGCGGCTGCGGAGGCCAACAATATGCGACGCATGAGGCTTGTCCGAGTGCTGACGCCAGCGCTGGACGATTGGGAATCGCCAAACAAAACGTTGTTAAAAAATCGACCGAGAAAAACCCATTGAGGAACTTTTCTAGAAGCAACGGGGCGCGGCGCTTCCGCTCTTGGAGCTTCCATGGCTGCACCCAGATTGCCGGTGAAAATTCGAGTCGCCCCAAGATTGATTTCTGGTTCCCTGGTGGTGATGACTGGTTTTACTTCGGCGACGGCCCGTTCATTAATGATGATGGGACGTGCGCCGGAGAAATAAAATCCGCGAAGAAAAGGGCCAAGGGTCAACTGACTGGGTCGGCAAAGTTCTACCAGGAATTGAACAATGGGTGTCCGTAATTTACGGAACTCTCTTGGGAATTCGTAGATGCCCGGCAGGAGACTGGCATCATTTTCGCGAGCTAAAAATTCCGGTCGGAAGTTGCACAGAGAAGATGCTAATTGATCAAAATAGGCACCGATGCGGCGGGTCTGTTCTTCACTATAAACGCCACTGGCGGGGGTTTGGCCTGGTAAGGTGACACCTAAAGCCTGGTTAACTTCTTCTTGCGTAAAGTTGCGGACGTAATCCGCGAAGAAAGGTAAGCGGTCAGTTTTGGTGAACAAAACGTAGACCGGGATGTTCACGCCAATGGATTGCGAAATTTCGCTAAGACGCGCCCTGACTCCCTTGGCCGCAGCTTGCAGTTGTTCTGGACCTGAAAAATTAGCGAAGCGTTCCAGATCAAGAAATACAAGTGCCAGGCGGGGAGCTTGTTGGCTATTTTTGACGGCTGACGAAAACGAGGCTGGCTGCAGTCGTCGAACAAGATTTGCCCAGACAGAGGGGTCCGCCATATAGCGGCCTGCCAGTTCCACAAAGAGCGTGCGTCGCGCAAACCAAATATTTGCGGCAGGGGTTGCAACAGGTCGGCCATCACGCAACACTTCACCGGCAAGGAGTTCGGCATCAACGCCGGAGTTCACAATAGTAGTGGTTTTGGCGCTACCCGATTCGCCTACCAGGAACACCATGGGCAGACTTCCCAGCTTCACACCTTTTTCACTGGGAGAGGATGCCAGCTTGTTCTGTGCGTCGCGAATGAGTACTGAAATATCTTCGGTGGATTCAGATTGAAGAGGAGTGGTGTTAGACGCCGTCTCTTCTTTATTCATCTTGGCCATGTACCAGACAGTAATTCCGGCAGCAGCCAGGCCCAGCAACCACAGTGCGATGCGGAAGACCCAAGCGTTGGTTCCATGTAGGCCAAGTAACGAGCTTAAGTACCAGACCAACGATGCGTAGACGGGGTAAAGTAAGCCGGCGAATAGAATTGTTTTGCGCATAGGTTCTAGACTTTTCTCAGCGAAGGAATGGAGCGCAGGTCCGAGGTGCCCGAATTCAGGGAAATTTTAAACGTCACAAACAGCACTAAAGCCAGTGCCAGGCAGGTTGCCGCAGCAATCATAAACCAGCGTGTAGCCCGATCCTTCACTTGCGGGGCGGCCATGGCAGTGGGTGCCCAGGATGGAGATAGCTCCCCTTTGGGGCCACGGATTCGACGAAGTTTATCGCCAAGGTTGGCCATCACTGCTTGGAGTTCCCCACGGCCACCAGCGCTGAAACGCCCAGTAAAACCTAGGAGCAAGCACAAATAGTGGACTTCAAGCACATCCCCAAGGTCTGGGGAATCACTCCGCGAAATGAGTTGATCTACATTCTCAAAAAATATAACGCCTGCCAAATGAGTTTGGAACAACTGCAAGCCAAGCGGTTTGCGCTGCCAATCGGCAAAAAGAGCATTGCGCGCGGTCATGATGGATTCATCCAGAAACCCGACGACGGCCATGGTTGCCATTTTGATATCTTCGCCAGCATAACCAATGATGACGGCCCTCTGTTCGGCGGTTTTCACTGCTTCGGCCATGTGATGACGAAAAGAATCGACATCGGAAAAGCCTTGCCTACCGGCGCGGACACGCACAATTACGGTGAAGACTTCCTGATAGATTAGGGCCAAGTTTTCTGATCTCATAAGCTAATCGTTTCCTCCTGGATCTAATCTAGAACAATTTGTAGTTCAAGCGTGGCACCGGGAATATCGCCGGGAATGTAGATGCCCACTTGCTTGGTTTGAACAATGTGATCCCAAAACGGACCGCTTCTTGAAATACCAAAGTATTGAGATTCAACCGTTGTGGTGATGGCATTCGGCGGCACGGGAAGGTGCGTCAATTCAAGGCCGGGCAAGGCACGACGCACCAATTCCCCGACAAATTTTGCGGAACAGATTTTAACCAGCTTTGGAGTTCGCGAAACCAACTCGCTTTCATTGGAGGTGGAACGTACGCCAAGCACCCAGCGAGAGCGGCCTATGCAGCGGTCATCCATGATCTGACCTTCATAGAAGAAATCGGCCACTTTCTTTAAGGGAATCGTAATGCAATTTGTGGGGACGATGAATTCCAGATGATCGCGAATGTGGCGGTCAAGGACATCGAAACAGGCAGCCAAGGCCAGGTGGTCATAGGTTGGCAGGCTGTTGGGATGGGAATTCAAGGAGAACGTGCACAGAGCTCCAGCGATGCGAGAGAGTTCCAGAAACAGTTCCATGGGGTGCCCGCGTTTTGTAACCCATAAATGACGCAGAGGTGCCAGCCCGGAATTGACAGCGTGCAACAACCAGAAATTCGCGATCGTGCGAGAAGAAAAATCCGATGCCGTCTTGCCTGCCCCAGAACTGGCAAGCGACGTACTTTTTTCTTCCATGATTTCTATCAAGCGACGCAGCAGTAGCATGAGCCGCTCACTGCTGCTGATGTTTAAGCAAGGTGGAATAAAATTGGGGTCATAAATGAAGCCACCATCGCCGGATCGCATGATTTGCGCAATGGGGAGGGAGATCAAGCCATTGCTTGGCTCTGTATCAAGAATCAATCGCAAGCGCTTGCGACCGACGCTGACCTGGCGTTCATCCATGCCTGTGGTTTCGTCAAAAAATACTTTCCCTTCGGCGGAATACCGGGCACCATTGGCATCGCCAGTGAGTGAGACGTTGGGGCCTTGCGGCAACCGTTCCGGGATGACAAGGCTGACGGTTAACCGGTCCCGCGTGGGAGGGAATAGATCACCAATGTTTCTGGTTTCAGGAGGTGCATCGCAGGCGGGAAGGTCAAACGCAAGACCATCATTAAAAGTGCCCCGCGCGAACAGCAAAGATACGATGCCATTTTTCAATGCATCTTCATCCAGCGTGATCCCAGTCAAGCCATAGGAATCCAGCCACAGCGCCGAGGTAATGAATGAAATCGAATCCTCGAAGTAGCGGCTTTGAGCTTGAAATTGGTGCGGCCCCAGGTGCATTCCTTCGGACCAAACCAAACGGGAGAGAAGTTTCATAAATGGCTGAAGTGGCCGTTATATAAGGTGACGACCGAATACGGGTAACCTTTGTAATGTATCATATGGTAGGAAAATAAACCGAGAGTTCAGGTCAATGGCGACCAACCCTGATGTTTTGGAGAGTTGCGTTTGCTTTGTGGAGAATCTATGCGCTTCGATGACTTTTACGAGTTTCTAGAGCCAGTGCCGATGCTGAATACTGAGGTTGACTATTCTTTTACCGGGCGC
>JANMWO010000547.1:0-5019 GCA_031394025.1 Acidobacteriota bacterium | reverse complement strand
AACACTGGCTTCCCATCCCTCAGATAAAGCATGATTTTCCCAATAAGCGATTTGACGCCATTCACCCAAGGGTGGCACATCCAAGGTAAGAACCGTGTGCGGTAGTGCCGCAAGCACGGTTCTGTGCGGGGGGTGGCCGGTAACGGCCATCCCTACCGCGACGGTCTTTTTTAAAAAAATAAGGTCTGCTTAACTTCGCTTAAAGACTCATCGACCTAACCCTTTCATAGCTCTTCCGGATGCTGTCCAGCGGATCGCCGGGAGTCTGATCCTGCTCCACAAAAAAGTGCTTCACTCCCGTGCTTTGTGCCGTCTTCAGGATCGCCTTGAAATCTAACGTTCCATAACCCACTTCTTTAAACGCAGTTGCAGGAACTCCTTCGCCAAACATTTTCGGTGCCGCTGCATCCTTGTCCTTTAAGTGCATCAACGCCACCCGACCCTTCCATTTCTTCAGCATTGCCACCGGATCTTCCCCAGCAATGGAAACCCAAAATACATCCATTTCCAGTTGCATCAACTGCGGATCGGTACGTTCCATCAGCAGGTCTATAATCCGTGTCCCGTCGATTGTTCCGAACTCAAAAGCGTGGTGATGGTAAGCCATCTTTAAGCCTGCTGCTTTGGTGGCGGCTCCGGCCTTGTTTAACTGATCGGCAAACACTTTGTAGGAATCCAAAGTCTTTCCCCGTTCGCCCGGCTGCACATAGGGGATCACCATATACTTCTGGCCAGCCTTGGCCGCGACTTCGCACAATTTGTTCCAATCCAAATCGGCGGGCTTGCCTTGCGGAAAGGCACCTTTCCACGCCTCCCAATTTCCTGTGACAAACGGCGTTTCATAGTGGCCGCTTACCGGGTTCAATCCAAATTCTTTGAGTAACGGAAGCGCCGTTTCCAGCATGGGCCGCAACGTTTCCACTTCCTTGAAACCAATCTTGGCGATGGTCTCAATTGTTTTGCGAGCGTCTTTGGGATAAACGTTACGCACCGTGTAGAGCTGAACTCCAATCGGCTTGGTAAACTTTGCTGCGGCCAGAGGCAACGCTGCCGTTGATGCAAGAAACATTCTGCGTGTAGTAGTCATTATTCCGTTTCCGATTCCTTCAAGTAAGCTTTGATTTTGCCGCCAAACTGAGTGTATGCCCAGGAGACGGTTAGCAGCAACAGGCCCAGCCCTAAAAATGTAAAAATTCGTCCCGTGGAATCGCGCGCAGGCAGGTCCACCGTCAACACTCTGCCCAGGCAAAGTGCGAACACAAACAGGCCCGCAAACCGAACTACGCGGTCGGCCACCGGAATGCCCAGTAGAATTAACCCCGCCGCCTCCAACGCCCAGGCAATGGTAAGATTTTGCGCAAGAACGGAATCGCTCACTAGTGCTGTGAGCATCCCAATTGCAATCACTAAAGCGGCCGGTCGCATAGCCTGCGTATAGAGGTCCCGTAGATAGGGTCGCAATAAGCCCACGGCGAAGAAGCAACATAGCACTGCGATACGAACAAGCTTCTGATGATAGTGATCCATTAAATACACCACTACCAGCGCCGCCAGTGGAATGCATTGCAAGCGCGGAATAAGAAGGTTGGCGCGCACTCCGAATGTCCACAGGACCAGCATTTGGACAGACCAGCCAACAGCTATCCAAGGTTGGGGAACAACTCTATAAATGAAATAGCCACAGAAAAGGTTTGCTGCCGATGTTGCTGCTTGCCGCGGAATAGCCTGGTTCCGCAATATCCAGGCAGCGCTGGCGTAAATCGCAGTAGGCAATCCCAACGTAATCCAATATTGCGTTCCAGGAGTTTCCACCATGAGCAATACCAGACTGAACATGCCCAGCGCGGCAGACTGTATCAGCAGTTCTTGCCTTGCCAACTTTTGACCAATCGCCGCAAATGCCGCCGCCACAATGGTAAAGGCCAGGGGTCGAAAATCAAACGCCGTTTCATGATACAAGTAGACGCCCACAATCAGCGTAGCTGCGTAGCTGAAAGGCATCCACAGTTTCAATACAAAACGATTGGCATACAGCAGTCCTGCAAACAATGCTGCCATAGGCGTGGGCTGACGTTGGTCAATCAGTTGCGCCGCTGGTGGCAGGAAAAGTAAACCGCCAAGCACGGTCAGAAATCGGTTCCGCAATTGCCAACCAGCAAGCACAATCAACTGGGCGTGAAGTGTCCAGGCGAACACCCGGCGCACTCCCTCAAAGTGCCAGCCAATGGCCAGCGACGCCAACACAGCAGACAAAATCATGCTGGCTGTAAATCCGCCGGGACTCAAATGCTCCAGCTCTTGCGGGTCCTGTTTCTGTTTGGTGAAGCGCAGAACGGCGGAAACCAGAAAGGCCACCGCAGCCAGTTCCACAAAATGATTGGGCTGCATTCCGGCAGACCAGGAACTTGTGGTTAGTGTGGCGGCAAGCAAGCCCGATGCGTTGATTGGGAAAATCGGCTGCCGGGAATCGTATCGTAAAAAGTCATACGCTTCGATTAAGAGCCAATAAACCCACAGCACCGGTTGACCCCATTCGTAGGCATAACGAATGGAATCCGTTCCATGGAAATTCAAAGACGCGGCCACGTAGGCAAAGACAATGCCACTCAAAGCCAGTGTCTGCCAATGTTTTTTCCAGGCAAGGAACAGTAAAAACAGTAGCAACGGAATGCCTGCCAAGGAATTGAACAGGTCTAACGGGGCAACTTCAAAGGCAGCAAAGGCCGCGCAAAATGCCATTGCCGTCACAGTTTGTGATTCATATCGCAAGGAGTGCAGCACCATCAAAAGCGCCACTGCCAGCAGCAACATCATGGCCACCGTACCCGATTGAATCAGCTTCACCGGTTCCAAGCCGTGAATGGCATAGGTGGTGAAATAGATGCCCGCCCATCCGCCACCAATCAAAGACCAAGCTAAGGGTTTGGGTCTGCTGCCGCGCTCAAACCAGGCACCCGTGGCCAGTAGAGCTAGGCTCACTCCGTAGGCTGTGATCACTTTACCCCAAGGGCCATGGCTAGCAATTGTATTGATGAGCAGCAGGGATAGTGCGATCAGCAAACTGATCACGCCCAGTTTGCTCAACCAACTTTGGCCAATGGTAACTTCCAGCGACCCCGATTCTTGCACCGCAATTGGTTCCGCTATGGGCAGTGGTTTGGTGGGTAGTGCGGGCGGTTGCAGTGGTGGCGGTGCTGCCTGTGGTGTTGAAAGTGACGCTGACACCAGGACCGGAATTGGTATTGGCAGCGGTGGTGGCTTCACTTCGGGTCGCCGTTCCACTGGGGCCTCAACACGACTTGCTACCGGTACATGCACCTGTTCCAGCAGTTCTGCAATGCGTCGCTCAGCGCTGTTCAGCCGGTCACTAAGCTGGTTCAGCCGCAGTTGGCTCCACAGAAAAAATACGACAACGACGAATAGGAAGAATGGCATTTCCACAACGTCTTACATTAGAACAATTTTTCCAGATCTGTCACAGGGTGTCGAAGTCCAAAGTAGAATTGCCCGAATTTGGCATACACCGCACTTACTTCGTCAAAGCGCATTTCGTAGATCAGTTTCTTGAAAACCAACGGGTCATCAGCGAATAAAGTTACGCCCCATTCCCAATCATCAAATCCAATGGAACCGGAAATAATCTGCTTCACCACATCGGCATAGCGTCGGCCAATCAGGCCATGTTCGTGCATCAACTTGGCCCGAACCGGCAGCGGCTCCATGTACCAGTTCTTCTGTTCGCCTCGCAGCCTGTCCATCGGATAAAAACAAATGTAGCGACGGCTGGGGATTTCAGGAAACAAGCGCGGCGTCATCGCCTTGCGTTGCGTGGCCAATAATTCTTCAATTCCACTGGTCCATTCCGGCGTGTGCGGCGTTACGCCACGTTCCAGCAGAGTCGCGTAAATTTTCTGAGTGGATTCATACAACCCAAGTTCCACAACAGAAACGTAAGAAGTTGTTTGGACCAGATATTGGTTTAATGCCAATCGCCCAATCGTCCGTTCAATCTCCTCAAGGGCAGGGAACCCAGTGCGGAAATGAACCATCATCAAATCGCCTTTGTGGCCCAGAATGGAAAATAGTCCGGAATTATCGCCTTCCAAAGTAAACAGCACGTGCTTGGCTTCTTCCAGAATGCTATGCTTTTTGGCCGGTTCAACAGCATTCCAGCTACTCCAATCAATACGAAATAGTTGATGCAGCACGGCTGCGCCTTCAAGGGTTAAAGGGACTGGAGGAGGAGTGTTTGTGCTCACATCTATATAATGACATCAATGCGGACAACTCTAAACATAGAAAATGAGTCTGTATCGGCCATCCGCAACTATGCCGAGGCAACAATCGCCATTGCAATCCTAACCGCACACTTGGCCACCTCAGCTTCCGCAGCGGAGGTCATGCCCACCACCCAACAGAATGCTCTGGTGCAAAAGTATTGCACCATGTGCCACACCGACGTCGTGAAGAACGGTGGACTTTCACTTCAGCATTTCGATGTCGCAATTGCCCCACGTGCTTTTCCGATGGGAGTGCGTCTTTGCAAGGGTTGCGCTAGGAACAAACGGGAACAGTCTTGCCGAGGGATTTTGAAGGTTTGGATATCGCGAGCCAGTGGGGACATGCATGTCTGGCCCAAGCAACATTTACCTGTCAGGAACAGCGTAACGCCCTAAGCGAGTGGCCAGACATGCGTGTCCCCATTGGCTCCCTTTACTAAAAATCTACTTCTTGTTTGGTTTGTGAACTGAGGAAGTCCAGATTTCCTACAATCAGACGGAAACTGAATGTACTTGAGGCTGAATAGCCACTCCATATTTGCCGAATAGTGGTAGGATTGCATCATGTTGAAAATCCTTAATGTGATGGTTGTCGGCTTTTTGACCATTCCGCTGTCCTCGTTCGGAGCAGTGATAACTTACACTTCCGACGTGTTTTCAGGGAGTGCTCTGGGAGGAAGTGGCGTTACAGTGTCCATTCCTCAGTTCAACCCAGCATTGGGCAACCTTAGCTATATTG
>JANMWO010000126.1:0-9208 GCA_031394025.1 Acidobacteriota bacterium | reverse complement strand
ACTGCCGATTTCATTCGCTTCTTCATCCCTTCACTTACAGGTATGGTTGGCTTTTGGGCCACCGTGGCATTGAACATTCCCGATTTCACCCGCTATGCCAAATCGCAAAAAGCGCAGATGATGGGGCAAGCGTTGGGACTGCCCGCCGCCATGACGTTGTATTCGTTCATTGGCGTGGCCGTCACTTCTGCATCCGCAGTTTTGTTCGGCGAACCCATTTGGGATCCAGTAATTTTGCTCTCCCGATTCAATCAGCCGGTGATCGCCTTCATCGCTTTGATCGCCCTGCTATTAGCAACGTTGAATACCAATGTAGCGGCCAATGTGGTGTCTCCATCGAATGATTTTTCCAATTTGAAACCCAGCCTGATTTCTTTCCGAACTGGCGGCTTGATCACAGGAGTTTTAGGAATCGCCATGATGCCCTGGAAGTTACTCAGCGATTTCAGCTCCTATATATTTGGGTGGCTGGTCGGCTATTCCGGCTTGTTAGGTCCCATCGCTGGAATCATGATCACCGATTACTTTCTGGTTCGCGGACGGCAACTGGATGTCCAGGATTTGTACCGTCGTGGTGGCCAGTATGAGTATTCGAACGGTGTAAATTGGAAGGCCATCTTCGCACTTGGCGCAGGAATTGTATTGGCATTAATCGGTCTGGTTCTACCACCGGTGCGCTGGCTGTACGACTACGCCTGGTTCGTTGGGTTCGCAGTTTCCGGCATAGTCTACCTAGTACTAATGCGACGCGAGTAATCTTGTTGTTTGTAAATTCTGGTATATATTTGAGTTAATACAAATACCATGCGACAAAAATGCGCGCTGATTGCCTTTATTTTGATTCCTCTAGCAGCATTGGCCGCCGACTGGAAGCCGATCCTTGCCGAAGAACTTGCGCTGAAGACGCCGAAAATAGATCCCAATGCCGATGCCGAAGCAATATTTTGGGATGTCAAAATCTACGACATCATTCGAAGTGATTATGTTGAGCATCATCAGGAAAATTATGTTCGAATCAAGATTTTCAATGACCGTGGAGTCAAATCGCAATCCACTGTGGACATTCCATATTCCACAACGTTGAAAACAACTATCGGTCAGTTAAGTGGGCGCACAATCAAAGCCGACGGTTCCATTGTGAACTTAAAAAACGACGCGATTTTCGATAAAACCAACGTCAAGGTAGGCAAGCGACTTTCCCTTAAAACTCGTTCCTTCACGCTTCCCGCTGTGGAGCCCGGCGTCATCATTGAGTACCAATGGAAAGAAGTTTATAGCGAAACTTACTTCCGTTATGTCGAACTGAAAATGTATCGCGATGTGCCAATTTGGAAGGCCACTTACTACGTCCGGCCATTGGTGAGTGACCGGTTCCCCTTCAAAATGGGTTACTACAATTTCAACTGCAAGCCTTCCATGTGGGAGCTGGTGAAGTTGCCAGAACCATTCTCTATGATTCATTTGGAGAACATTCCCGCCTGGCCAGATGAGCCCGATTCCCCACCAGACCGCGAGGTAAAGCCGTGGGTCTTAATCTACTATTCCGACAAGGAACAATCCAACGCGAAGAAGTTTTGGACCAAGGAATCGAACGACCTCAGTGAAGCCTTCAAGAAAGAGGTGAAGCTGACCAGTGACATTAAGAAGACGGCAGCGGAATTGGTTTCTGGCATAAAGTCTGAAGAAGAACAGATGTTGAAAATCGCCGATTTCTGCCGTACAAAAATCAAGAACGTTTCTTTTGATGTGAACGGCATGACGGCTGAAGAACGGTCCAAATTCAAGGGCAAGGATTTCACACCAACTGGCGATACATTGAAGAGCAAAATTGGATATCCCAGCGATATCAACAAACTGTTTGTAGCGTTGGCCCAAGCTGCCGGGTTTGACGCCTATGGCGTGCGCGCCACCAGTGCGGATCGTGCTTATTTCCGTAACGACCTGATGGATTCCTACCTGATGAATTCTGTCCTAGCTGCCGCTAAAGTGGATGGGAAGTGGCGTTTTTACGATGTAACTAACCCCTACATTCCTTCTGGAATGGTGGATTGGGATCAGGAAGGGATGGCCGCAGTGATTCTGCAAGGTAAAGAATTGGCGCTCATACCAATTCCAGTTTCTAAACCGGAACAGACAAAGATGACTCGTCTTGCGAAATTGGTTCTATCCGAAGATGGGACGTTGGAAGGATCGGTGGATATCACCATGTCAGGGCATCGTGGTGTGGCGGTGAAGCGGGCTTTGGAAAGCCATTCCGACGCCAAGCGTCAGGAAGATATGAAGAAGCGGATTGAAGCAGAGCATGGCGAAGTGGAAGTCAGCAACATCAAGATTGAAAATGTGAACGATCCCTTACTTCCGTTTCACTATACTTACCAGGTGAAGATCATGAATTATGCGCAACGCACGGGCAAGCGTCTTTTCTTTCAACCAGCTTTCTTTGAACATGGGCATAGATCTCGTTTTGAGAATGCAGAGCGCAAAACCGGCATTGTATTTCAATATGCCTTCTCGGAAATAGATCAAGTTCGAATTGAAATGCCCGAAGGATACGAGTTGGAATCGCCTGAAGCTCCCGGTTCAGCGAAGCTGGCAAATGTGGGAGATCACTCCATTGAGATTTCTGTGGAAAAGCTGGGGAAGGCGATTGTAACCAATCGCAATTTTGTTTGGGGGAAGGAAGGGCAGACCGTTTTTAACCGTGAGGCTTATACACAGTTAAAGGCGATTTTCGACGAGATCCACAAGCGTGATGAGCACTTGTTGACATTGAGGCAACAATGATTCAGCGACTGGTTTTCCCCATCCTATTGGCGGCTTCCGTCCTTTCCGCTGCGGAGAACGCACCGGGTTGGCTTAAGGAATTGGGGCAATCCTCATTACCCAAATACGCTGCCAAAGTATCGGCAGTGGTGTTGGTGAACGAAGAGTCCACCACGGTGGAAGCTAGCGGACGCCGTCTGCGCACCACCCGCTATGCCGTCAAAATTCTGAACAAAGAAGGTGCCCGTCATGCATCCCAAGGGGATGTTTACTACACCGATACCGGCAAAGTTCGCGATATGAAAGGTTGGCTCATCATGCCATCAGGCAAGGTGAAAGAATACGGTAAAGCGGAAGCTACTGAAATGGGTGCTGGCAGCGGATTGTATGAGCAGGCAAAGGTGCGGATGATCAACGCCGCAAGCGATGCCGACCCTGGAGCGATCTTCGGTTTCGAGTCCACCATTGAAGAAAAGTCTGTTTTTACTCAATATATTTTCGATTTTCAAGATGATCTGCCTTCGTTGCGTTCGGCCATGGTGCTGAACCTGCCCGCTGATTGGAAGGCTGAAGCGAAGATGTTTCGTGGGCTGGATGTGGAAACAATAAAGCCGGAAGTTTCCGGATCTTCCTATCGTTGGCAGTTGGTGAATCTTGCTCCGTTTGAACGGGAACCCGGTGCGCCACGCAGATCTTCACAGAATGCCCGTTTAGTGGTGACCGCATATCCACCACCCAGTGCATCTTCAACCAGGTTTGAAACGTGGCGCGATGTTTCAGCATGGGGAATGCAGGTCTCAGATCCGTCAGCAAAAGTAACTGCGGAATTGCAGACCCAAGCGGAAAAAATCACCGCCAAGGCTACAACGAAATGGGAAAAGTTAAAGGCGTTATCGGAGTATGCTCAACACATCCGCTATGAATCCATACAACTGAATTTATCGCGCGGCGGGGGTTACACGCCGCGTCCAGCGGCCACTATCATGGCCAAAGGCTATGGTGATTGCAAGGACAAAGCCAACTACTTGCGCACCCTGTTAAAGGCCATTGGCGTGGAATCGTTTCCGGTGATGATCTATTCTGGAGATCCACGTCGTACCCGTAAAGAGTGGCCATCGCCCATGCAATTCAACCACGCCATTCTGGCCATGCGCGTTGCTGACGATGTGAAGAGTCCAGCAGTTTTCGATTTTCCAGGCATCGGCCATTTACTCTTGTTCGACCCTACTGATGAAATCGTGCCCTTTGGATTTGTGCCCGATCACGAACAAGACACATTTGCTCTGTTAGCGGCAGGGGATTTGGGCGACATTTTCAAGACGCCCACTACAACGCCCGATGTAAATCACCTGGAACGGAAGGTGCAATTGAAAGTCACTGCAGAAGGCGATCTAACCGCATCACTGCAACAAACCAGTTCCGGGCAGGAAGCGTTTGACTCGCTTTGGGCATTCAAGAATCAATCCTTACCGGACTATGTTAAATCAGTAGAGCGGCGTATTTCCCGTGGCGCGGCGGCTGCCAAACTTTCCAAAGTAGAACCCAAGGAAGACGCTGCGGCACACACTTTCCACCTTGCGGTTGACTTCACGGCAACAAATTATGCCCGGTCCATGCAAGGCAAATTGATGATGGTGAAACCGTTTGTGATGAGCTACGCCGGGTTGCCGAATGTCAACGATCCCAAACGGACACAGCCTCTGATCATCAGGCCAGCGTCGTTTAAGGAGAGTATTGAATTAGAAGTCCCCGCCGGATTTGCGGTGGATGAATTTCCCGATTCTGGTTCCATTGAATCTGAGTTCGGAACGTACAAAGTGTCTTTCCGCAAGCAAGACAATAAAGTTTACGGAGAGCGCGAATTGGAATTGAGATCGGCCTGGGTCCCAGTTGAAAAGTTCAAAGAGGCTAGAGACTTCTTCGGAAAGTTTGGTGCAACCGAGCAATCCCCGGTGGTTCTTGTCCGGAAGTAAAAAGAGTCTACACTAAAAATATAGTTAGATTTTGCTTTTGGGAGGCGTTTTGAATCAGACCGGCCGGATTAATCCAGAGCAGGCGTTAGCGGAGCATTTGCCGCCGCTCACCAGCCATGAGGCAATTGTAGAAGCGAACCGTTGCTTATTCTGCTATGACGCCCCTTGCACCCACGCCTGCCCCACTCATATTGATGTCCCTCGTTTTATCAAGAAGATTTCCACCGATAACCTGATCGGATCAGCCCGCACTATTTTGGATGCCAATCTGTTGGGTTCCACTTGCGCTCGCGTTTGCCCAGTTCAAGAATTGTGTGAAGGGGCCTGCGTATTGGGTTCGGAACATAAGCCCATCATGATCGGCAGGCTGCAGCGCTATGCAATGGACTATGTTGCCACGCGCGGTATTGATGTTTTCCGACCCGGCATTCCGACAGGGAAACGTGTTGCGATAGTGGGCGCGGGGCCAGCGGGACTTTCCTGTGCAGGTAACCTGGCGCGGCTAGGCCATAGCGTCACGATATTTGAAAAGCGTGAATTGGCCGGTGGACTTTCCACGTACGGCATCATCGCGTTGCGTGAGCCAGTGGATGCATCGCTGGCCGAAGTGGAAATGATTAAGCGCTTAGGCGTCAAGGTGGAAACGGGGTTTGACCTGGGTGGCAATCTTCCCTTCACAGATCTTCAAAAGAATTTTGATGCAGTATTTCTTAGCGTGGGCTTGGGCGCAACGCCTGCCTTGAATATTCCAGGCGAAGAAAGTATTGTGGATGGGCTCTACTATATTGAACAGAGCAAGATCAACGCCGCCACCATGAAGATCGGTCGCAACGTGGTGGTGATCGGCGCCGGGAACACGGCGATTGATTGCGCCACCATTGCCAAACGTCTGGGTGCTGAGCGTGTGACCATGGTCTACCGCCGAACCGATAAAGAAATGACGGCCTACCCGCATGAATACGAGTTTGTGAAAAATGAAGGGGTTGAGTTTCGCTTTCTAACGCAACCGATGGGCATGGTGGCAGGTGGACTTCTATGTCAGCAAATGAAGCTGGGCGCAACTGATGCTTCAGGTCGTCCTTCACCGGAACCTATCCCTGGCACTTACTTCATTCTGCCTGCCGACCAAGTGGTGAAGGCCATTGGGCAACAGAAACCGACTATCGCGGCGCTGCTTGGGTTGACCACGGAGAAAGGATTCATTCAGGTGGATCAACAGTTCCAAACCAGCATTCCTGGTGTCTATAGTGGTGGCGATTGCATTCGCGCCAAGGGTTCCGCATCCACAGTGATGGCTGTAGAAGACGGCAAATTGGCCGCGCAATCCATTCATAGGAAACTTACTCATGGCTGATCTAAGCATCAACTTTGCTGGCATTAAATCGCCAAACCCTTTCTGGTTGGCCTCTGCACCACCCAGCAATTCCGGTGCGCAGATTCACAAAGCATTCGAAGCCGGTTGGGGAGGAGCTGTTTGGAAAACCATTGGCCCACCGGTGTTGAATGTTTCCAATCGCTATGGTGCCTGGCATTCTGGCAGTCAGAAAATGCTGGCCATCAACAACGTAGAATTGATTTCCGATCGTCCCATTGAAATCAACCTGCGGGAGATGGCTGAAGTGAAACGGGCATGGCCTGATCGTGCGGTGATTGCATCGGCCATGGTGGAATCGAAGCGTGAGGCTTGGCACGATATTGTCCGTCGCATTGAAGACACCGGTGCCGATGGCATTGAGCTGAACTACGGCTGCCCGCATGGCATGAGTGAACGCGGCATGGGCAGTGCTGTTGGCCAAGTGCCGGAATATTGCGAACAGATCACCTCGTGGGTAATGGAAGTTTCTAAGATCCCTGTGATTGTGAAGCTGACGCCGAACATAACCAACATCGTCGTGCCAGCCCGCGCCGCAGTTGCAGCAAAGGCCAACGCATTGTCTTTGATCAATACGGTGAATTCTATTATCGGCGTGGATCTGGATACGCTTCAGTTGACGCCGAGCATTGGTGGCAAAGGCGGTCATGGTGGCTATGCCGGGCCAGCGGTGAAGCCCATCGCGTTAAACATGCTGGCTGCTTTAGGAACCGATCCCATAGTTGCTGGTTCCAGGCTGCCTATCTCAGGCATGGGCGGAATCGCAACCTGGAAGGACGCGGCGGAGTTCCTGCTGTTGGGCGCAAGCAGTCTGCAAGTTTGCACCGCCGTGATGCACTACGGATTTCGTATTGTGGAAGATCTTTGTGACGGGCTTTCTAATTGGATGGATTCGAAAGGCTTTGCCACCATGGATGAAGTGATTGGCAAAAGCATCCATCGCGTTTCCGATTTCAAGGACTTCGATTTATCGTTCCGCGCCGTGGCTCGCATTGATCAATCGAAGTGCATCAAGTGCGATATCTGCTATGTGGCTTGCAACGATACGGCCCACCAATGTATTGACCTGATTGATGCCAGTGGCAAAGTGGTGCCGCCGCATTCCTATGACGTGCGCTCCAACGGAAAGCAAACCGCAATCGAAACGCGCCCCACCGTTCTTGTTCGCGAAGCAGATTGCGTAGGTTGCCGCCTGTGCTACAACGTCTGCCCTGTGGATCATTGCATCACTATGGTGGAAGAACCTTCAGGCCGCACCTCCATCACGTGGGATGAGATATGCAAAGGTCAGCCGGAAGTAACTGAGGATTGGGAAAAGATGAAGCAGTATCGCGATCAGGTCGGCATTCACATTCACTAATAACTTATGGCACTCCTAATTAAGAACGGCGAAGTAGTTACAGCAGATTCCCGGTATCATGCCGATATCTACGCGGAAAATGAGACCATCACCCGCATTGGCACGAACTTGGAAGCGCCTCCTGATGCTGAGTTGATTGATGCCACCGGCAAGCTGGTATTCCCTGGTTTCATTGATCCGCACGTCCACATTTACCTACCGTTCATGGCGACATTTGCCAAAGACACGCATGAAACCGGCAGCATCGCCGCGTTGATTGGCGGCACCACCACTTTCATTGAAATGTGTTGCCCCAATCGGAATGAAGATGCCCTGGAAGGCTATCACTTGTGGAAGTCCAAGGCGGAAGGTCATAGTGCCTGCGATTATTCCTTTCACATGTCAGTTACTAAGTACGGCGAGGAGACCGAATCGCAGTTACGGGAAATTGTTCGCGACGGCATTGCATCCTTCAAAATCTTCCTGGCCTACCAGAACTTCTTTGGGGTAGAAGATCGTGAAATGTACCAGACGCTGACGCTGGCGAAGAAGTTGGGGGCCATTGTAACAGCGCATTGCGAGAATGCTGAACTGGTGGGTCGCTTACAACAACGTCTGCTAGCCGAGGGCAAGACTGGTCCTCAATGGCACGAGCCCAGCCGCCCTGAATCGGTTGAAGCGGAAGGAACGGGTCGCTTTGCAACATTTTTAGAAAACACCGGGGCAGCGGGGTATGTGGTTCATCTTTCCTGTGAACCGGCATTGAAGGCGGCAATGGCTGCCAAATCGCGCGGTGTGCGGATTTTTATAGAGTCTGTGATTCCGCATTTCATGCTGGATAAAACCTACGCTGAACGTAAAGGCGTGGAGGGGTTGAAGCACATTATGTCGCCGCCCCTGCGTGACAAGCGCAATCAGAAAGTCTTGTGGACCGCCTTGGCCCAAGGGTTTATCGACACGGTGGGAACCGATCATTGCCCCTTCGATACAGAACAAAAGTTGCTGGGCAAAGCAGTATTCACCAACATCCCCAACGGCATCCCAGCGATTGAAGATCGCGTGAATCTGCTCTATACGTATGGAGTGAATCGTGGCCCGCTAGATCTTCACCGTTTCGTCGATGCGGCTAGCACTCGTGCCGCCAAGATTTTCGGGCTGTTCCCTCGTAAGGGCACCATCGCGGTGGGCAGTGACGCTGACCTGGTTGTTTACGATCCGTCAGCAAAAGGCATCATCTCCGCCAGCACGCAGCATGTTAACAACGACTACAACGGGTTTGAAGGAATGATGATTGAAGGCCGACCAACGGAAGTTACAGTGCGTGGCAAGGTGCAAGTGCGCAATGGGGAATTCGTTGGGGAGCGCGGAAGAGGCAAGTTGTTGAAGCGCGAAGGGAGTTACTTTTAATGGACCACAAACTTTCTGAATGCCTGGAATCGGTGGACACTCCTAGGGGTCGTCAACGAGTTATCGAATATCTCAATAGTCAACCATTTCCGCACTACGAACAACATGCGGAACTCCCCGGATTGCTTGTGCGGATCGAAGAGAACGGCCAGCGAACTACGGGCCGTTTTGTCAATCGACAATTCATGGAAGTTAAGTCCCGGTCAAAACCATGATGCTACTCAATCCCAAACGAACCATCGAAGAACTTAAAGAACTGCGCACGCTTACCGCTGACGACAACGGTGCCCAGCGCGTTGCCTGGACCGATACCTGGCTGCGTGCTCGGGCCTGGTTTGAGGCAAAGCTCAAAGG
>JANMWO010000450.1:0-9850 GCA_031394025.1 Acidobacteriota bacterium | reverse complement strand
AGGCATTGCTCAGGCTGCTGCATCTCCCATTGGCAAAGCCAAGTTCTGCGTCTTCGTGCTGATGACAGGTGCCCCCAGCCACGTCGATAGTTTCGATCTCAAGACCGGCCCCTGGCTCCCCGCCACCTTCGACCCCACCACTTACGACGGAGTCATCTGGCCTCGCGGACTGTTCCCCCGCATCGGCGACAATTTCGATAATGTTTCGCTGGTAAGGTCCATTAAGCCCTGGGCTGCGGTGCATGGCTTGTCCCAAACCTGGCTGCAAATCGGTCGCAACCCAACCTCACAGTTAGCCAAAATCGCGCCTCATATTGGTTCGGTAGTTTCTCTTGAAATGTCGTCACGCCCAGGCAACAAAACCCTTCCCGGCTTCATCGCATTGAATAGCGGTGGCGGTCCTGGACAAGGATACCTCGCACCCGATCACGCTCCATTCTTCATCGGAGCGGCGGGCGGCGGGCTCCCCAACACTACATTTTCCGGAGGCCAAGCCGTGTTCGAACGGCGCTTTCCATTGGTTGCCGATCTTGACGATGAACTGCGCGGTGGCACTCTAGGCGCCGCCAGCCTGGAAAACGAACTGGTGAATTCCAACGCCCGCAAGCTAATGTACAATGCCGACATCACCAAAGCCTTCACCGCCGATACAGTGGATCGGGTGAAGTACGGCAATTCTACATTCGGCAATGCCTGCGTCACAGCACGCAATTTGATCCGTGCCGATATGGGGACCCGTTTTATTCAAATCAACGTCGGCAGTTGGGATCTGCACTCAAATATTTATCAGACCGGCATGAATCCCAGCAACGTGAATTCGCTGGGTCGTCAATTCGATTCCGGTCTGGGTACTCTAATTGAGGATCTACGCAAAGAGAATCTGCTCGACCAGACGTTGATCGTCGCAATGGGCGAATTCGGTCGCACCATTGGAGGGTTGAACACCAACGGTGGTCGTGACCACTTCCTGCAACAATCCGCATTATTCGCCGGAGCAGGCATCCGCGGACGCCGTGCCATCGGCGCAACCGATGATCGTGGAGCGGTCACCGCAGACCCCGGCTGGTCACGCAATCGCGACATCCGCGCCGAAGATATTGAAGCAACGATTTATTCCGCAATGGGAATCGATTGGACCACCATTCGTCGCGACGATCCATTTGGTCGTGGCTTCGAGTACGTTCCCCAATCGGGTGTTGCCGATGAGTATGCCCCAATCCACGAGTTGTGGGGCTAAGCCCTGCCTGGGTCCAGTGATTCAGATGTGGGGTATATGTTACCGAGCCGTGACCGCGAGGGAGCGGTGTTTCAACCACAAGTTACCCAACAAAGGTTGGTGAATTCTATATGGATGTCGCTTGGTATTCCCAGTAAATGCTGAGAAACCAATACCCTAGTTGCAAAAGAAATCCAAACCGGCAAAGCAACTGGTGAAAACTGCGCTTGTGGGGTAGGCGATTCCGCCTACCAGCTCGCTTGCGAGCGAAGTCTTCATCCCGATTCCCAGGAAACCAATGACATTGGGCGCTTTCGCCTGCCAGCTAAGCAGCATTCTGGACATCAATCACCAGCTTCTTCCCAAGCACCCGAAACGCCGCCTCCATTTGCTCCATGCGAGTGGAGTTCTTAAAATCAAGCAGCCGGTCAATCTGCGACTTCTGGCATCCCAACCGACGAGCCAATTCCGCTTTGCGAACACCTGCCGCCCGCATAGCCGCATATAAATTGGCTTTGGTATCTAACAAAGCAGGAAGAGTAACCTGTCGAATCATCCTGCCACAGCCTTTCCCAGCCTTAGGGAAATCGGCCCGCGTCTCCATGCAGTCCAACATGAGCGACGCCAGCAGATCCGCCGCCATCTCCTCCGCTTCGGCTAGCGTGGCACCTTGAGTAACGCCATATCCAAAGTCGGGGAAGGTAATGGTATAGCTACCAGCCTTGGAGTCTCGATCAAAAATCGCAGGGTACTGAAACATAATGCTCCGTCTAGCTGATATCCCGAGGATGCACAGGGGTGATCCCCGTGTACCGATTAAAGTCCCGTGGATTGTAAGTAAGAATCCGGCTGATTCCCTGCACCTGCATGGCAGCAGCTATCCGAGCATCGTGAGCCTGCACGCCTTTCACCGCATGTTGAACGACAAGCTTGCGCCACTGTTCAAAGACTTCTGGTTTATCGTGCAGAACTGTCAGGATGGGATCAAGCCGCTTCAATCGTTCCTCGGTTTCTTGTGGGCTGAGACCAAGGCCATTCTTATCCGCTGGTCTGGTGCAAACATTCCAAAACTCCGCGATGTTCTGAAGCAACACGCACACGAGCTCAGTCCCAAGAAGCGTTTCAATTGCTTTGACAGATTCTAGGTGCCAAGGATGGTCCCGCTGAATACTGAATAGCAGCATGTTGCTATCAACAAGAATAGCCACCTATTAGTCTCGCTGATAAATTTGTTCGCGGCTCACGTTTTCAAGCGATAGAACCGGCAGATTGGGGGGAAAGCTTTTGGTCCACTCGTGGAACGCCCTTGCTTTTTCCGCCCCGGTCAACTCAGAAGAACCATTGTTCCCAGGTAAAGTAGCTTCGCGTTCCAGTACCGCCTGAATAAAATCTTCAAGAGACTGGCCAGTAGACCGAGCACGCGCCGCAAGCCGATCTTCAAGTGCTGGTCGAATGCTGATGCTAACGGTCATTCTATGCAACGCCTCTGTTTCAATATTATCAGTTTGATTGTAAGTCAACTTGAGGTCAGATCCAATCCAAATGTTAGTGTCTCATGATCCCCAGTCACAACCCATTCCAAATCCCCAACCCGCTCACCCTGCACCACTTACCCTCACCACCTCCCACCACCCTCCGCCCACCATGCGACAATCCGCGCCAAGGAGATTCCCATGGCATCCGCATCCCAAATCGCCGCCAACACCGCTAACGCCCAGCATTCCACTGGACCCCTAACACCTCAAGGCAAAATCCGCTCTGCCGCCAACGCCAGTAAATATGGCTTCTACGCAAAACAGGCCGTCCTGCTCACCGCAGACGACCTCCGCGATTTCGACGCCCTTGTCCAATCCTACAAAATCGAACTCTGCCCCCAATCCCCAGTCGAAGACACCCTGTTCAACCAAATCATTCTCGCCGTATGGAACCTTCAGCGAGCCAACTGCCTTGAAGTGAGTCTGGCCGCACAAGCAGGCGACCCGCTTCTGTCCGCATCCAAAGAAATTGACCGCCTGATCGCCTTCCGACTCCGCACCGAACGCAGTTTACTCAAATTACTCAACGAATACCGCAAACTCTTAGCCACCAGTCCACGCATAAAACTAATTCTGCAAAACGAACCCAATATCCCAGAATTGACCAAGCAACCTTACGTCCGACCCGATCCCAAAGTCGGTCGCAACGAACCTTGCCCCTGCCAATCCGGTATGAAATCAAAGCATTGCTGTTTGCGAAACGAACCCAATTCCCTATCATCACCACTTAGCGCAATGAGCTTTGCCACTGCACTAGCTTGAATAGGTTGGGACAGGCATCGGTCAGCTTTAAGTGTTGAAATTTAACTTGTTGCTATCAGCGTCCATCGGCGTCCATCAGCGGCCATTAATCTTGGCCCCCTACGCCCACAACTCATCCATAGGCGCATAAACTCCGTCCCCCGCCCCTGGAATATATTCGAACGACCGTCCAAACGGGGTGTCCAATTGCTTTGTCCAATCAATGCCCAACGCCGAATAAACTGTCGACTGCAAATCTTCAGGACGGAAATAGCGATTGTACTTCCAACCGAAATCCACTGTGTCCGAACCATCTGGCTTAGTTGATCCAATAGTGCGTCCGCCCTTGATTCCTGCACCAGCGAAAGCAGCGAATTGCTGCACGAAATGGTCCCGACCCGCGGTAGCAGACAACACTCCTACCGTACGACCGAATTCGCCCACCATCACAACCAATGTGTCCTTCAGCAGACCTGTCGATTCCAGATCAGCGAGCAGCGCGCCAACGCCCCCGTCGAACTGCTTGCCCAGCGTAAACAGGTTGTTCCCGGCAGGATTTAAGGTGCCGTAAATATCGTTGTGCATATCCCAATTACCAAGGTTGATTTGAATAAAACGGGTGCCCCCATTCGCCGCTAGGACTTGCTTAGCAACCAGACAGGCGTTCCCAAAACCGGAACCTCCGTAGCGGACACTATCGGCAGCGGAATAGGAAAAGGCGGCGGTCACGCTGGGGTTGTACATCATGCCGCGAGCCGCTGTATAGAATGCATCATAATCTTGTGGAGCCTTGCCCAATGGCGAGTTGACTCGCAACGGATCGTCGATCGAATGCAGAAAGCGCAAGCGGCTATCCAGGCGCCCGGCACCGTCCACATTCGTTGTATTGGTAAGTCCGTTGTTGGCCGGAATCACTTTGAAGGGTGCGTAATTAGCCGAAAGATAACCGGGCCCAATGGCACTGCCCGAATTCAATGCAAGGAAAGTGGGAAACACTTGGCCAACCGTGCGTTCGCGTTCTTTTTCAAGAGCCACGACACTGCCCACGTTGGGAGCAACGTCACCCAACGCAGCCGCAGGGGAACGTCCGATTTGTGTCCAGGTTTGGGCCAAGTTGTGGACCAGCGCCCAAGCGCGCATGGAACGAACAATGGCCACTTTCGAAAGCTGCCCGCCAATGCCCGGAAACAGCCCCTGCGGCCAGTTGATGCCGTTGATCATGGTCGGCGTAAACTTGCTGGGGGTGATGCCGTTCACCATCTTCAGATCGAACGTATCGGTGTGGCTGGGGGCACCGGTCATCAGGATAAAGATGCAGGCCTTGGCTTTACTTTGCGTGGTGACGGATGGCCGGGAATCGGCGGCGTGCACCTTGGCACTGCCCAACAGATAAGAACCGGTGACGCCCGCGCCCGCAATTTCAAAGAAACGACGTCGGGAAAGGTGTGGTTGCTGAGAGAACATTGTGTGGTTCAGCGGCCTGCGTCCAAGAATTTTTGAGTGTTTATCTTCGCCGTAAATCATGATAGTTTCTCCCTAGTAATTGAAAATGAAATCGACCTTGTTGTAGAGCGACCACAGCAAATCTTCCGCCGCCTGGGTCCGTGTACCGGCTTTCAACTGCGCTTGCGATGCCGTCATTTCCGCCGGTGTGGGGTAACGGGACAGAACATTTAGGAACAACGTGTTAATCAATGCATCGTCACCAAGGCTGAGGTTTTTCACCAGCAACAAATTACCGTTGCCCGTGCCTCGGATGCGGGTCATCACAAACGCGTCGTTCATCAAGCTCAAAGATTGCGAAATGGACCCATCGGGCTGACGATCCTCATCGTCGCGGTTCCCTCTAAGAAAAGAATCCAGGAACCGGGAAACTGCACCATTGTTGTCTGGGGTGGCAACGGTTTCCGGCGAACGCATAGCCCAACTTTCCGTGGTTGATGAATTTGGATAGTAGCGTTGCAGGTTGTAAGCAGGCAGCAATCCACTGGACTGCACCACTGCATCATGAATCTCTTCTCCCCAAAGGCGGCGCACAAATTTCCTTGCAAAAAGTTTTTCCCAGGATGCATCCCAAGTGCCGTTATAGCGTGAGGAAAGTTGATAGGCGTCGGAAGTAACAATCTGTTTCATCAGGCCTTTCAGATTGTATTTGCTATTGATAAAGTCCTGCGCAAGTTCGGTGAGCAGTTGGGGATTCGTAGGTTGAATGGCCCATCCATCAGGCGGCGGATTGTTCGGATCCAACCGTGCCGGATCGAATCCGTCCACAGGTTCCACAATGCCTTTGCCAAAAAACTGTGCCCACATATAGTTCACTGCAGCCCTTGAAAACTGAAAGTCAGTGGTCACTTCACGGGCGAATGCCACCCGATAGTTTTCACCAGGCTTCGCTCCGCGTCCACTAAACATATACAGCGGAGCAATCGTCGATTGCGTCCCAATGGGCTGCCGCGCCGGACGATTACCAGTTGTAGTGTTCAACTGGTAATCCATTTTAAAGCGAGGGTCCTCATTTACAGCATAATAATATGGCGGGTTGTTATTTGCCGGATCCACATTGGTGCGCGACACAAGAGTCTTGGCCAGGAAGCTGGACATGCCCCAAGCCTGTTGCCGGGTAGCATTGCGGCCCCAAACACTTAAGGAATCCAGATGGCCGCGACCGTTATGGCAAAGCAGACAATTCAGATGAGATATGCCCAGGAAGCTGGACGAGATGAGCACTGTTTGGGAATCCCAAATATCCTGTTGCGGACCACCAGTGACCACTCCGCCAACAATGAAATTCAATTCACCTTGTGTGTAGCTATCGGTTCCAGTCGCTGTAATCAGCTCTGTAGCCATTTGATTGTAGGGCTTGTTGGAACTAAGCGAATCGCGAATCCATTTCTGGAAAGCGGAAACACCCTCGGTGTAACGCGGAATCTGTGAATTGCGCGATACGATCTTTAACAAGTCGCCGAAATACATGGCCCACTTGTCTACCCATTCCGGTTTAGCTAGTAATTCATCTACCAGCAGTTCGCGCTTGTTTGTACGAGTATCGGCCAGGAAAGATTGCACGCGGATCGGGTCGGGGATGCGGCCTGTAAGATCCAGTGTGACGCGGCGAATATATTCAAAATCGTTGGTGCGGTCAGCCGGGGTGACACCTGCTTTCTGCATTTCACCGAATAGATTTCGATCAATAGTGCCCCGTTGGTCCAGTTGCTGCTGAGAGTAAGTGCGGCTTCCCCCAGGTACGAAGTATTCCACGGGGGCAAGGCGGTTGGCCACTTCGCCAGTCATGAAAGACGCGTTGTTAGAGGATAAAGCGTACTTGCCACCGGCGACGATTTTATCGCGCTTCTCCCCAAAGAAGGAACAGTTGGCGTGATCGGCAATCCCTTGGTCGTCAATACTGACAATGGGAGCCTGGGCTTGCAACAAAGCTGCTGCGGGAAGTAGGAGTAAAACGGCTTGTCGAATTCGAATGTGCATATGATTCCCCATGTAACTTGTTTATCGTCACATTGATGAATTGTCGTTACGCTTAAGTGAACCCATTCCAAAAAGAAGAGTTGTGGAGTAATTTACTAAGCAAGATTCCTTAACATGTCTTAGCAATTTACCGCTACTTCTTCTCCTCATTTGGTTTATAGAATGGTGATATGGGTATGTTCAGGCTTTCCCTCCTTCTAACACTAGCGTCCGCCGCGTTGTTCGGCCAGTCGCTGGGCAATGGTGCATTGAACGGTAAATACAATGCGCGTCATCTGATGTTGAACGTGAACGCAGCCGGTGCCATCACCGATGCACGCACCTTCTACGGATCACTGACCTTTGATGGATCCGGTAATTTCACTTACTTGGGTAGTCAGTTGGTGGGGGCAGCCGCACCGCTTCCATTGACTGGATCGGGCAAGTACACGGTGCAAGCCACCGGATATTTCACACTCACGAATTTCCAAAGGACCGACGGTGCCGTAATACGGTGCGGTCTGGGGCAAGGTGCATTGGTAGGGTCCACGCAAGAGACCGCCGGAGTTTACGATTTTTTAATTGCAGTGCCCGCCCCCGCAACTGGACTTGGAGTGCAAACCAGCGCTCTAATCGGAACTTACTTTGCATCGACCCTGGAATTTCCCGGTGGCACCGCAGCAAGCGTTCGCAGCACATCGTTTCCATTGAAGCCAAACGGATCGGGAAGCTTTGGTGACGTCGCCGTCAGTGGCAAAGCTGCCAACTTACAAGACAAGGTGATTTCTCAGACCGTGGCGGCGGCATCGTATGCATTGACTGCCGATGGATCGGGCACGGCGACCTTTCCACTTTCTTCGACCTCTTCAGCTCTGTCACAACTCCTTTCAGGAAGTCGACAAATCTACTTTTCTGCCGACACTAATTTTGTGATTGGCGGCTCTAGCACAGCCGGTGGACACGACCTTTTCATCGCCACAAAAGCATTTTCCGGGACAGCCAATGCAGGCAGCTTGCGCAATCTATTTTTTACAGCAGGAATGAAGATGGAACCGAATCGCCCAGGCAGCTATGGAGGTTCAGCCAATGCCAATGGAACGGGCAAGCTGGTTTCCAGTCGTCGTGTAAGGCAACTGGAAGGCGTGCTGGATTTCACTGGTGGCAGCAACTACGCCATCACCGCCGATGGCAGTGGATCGGTGGAAACCAATCGACTGGCATTGGGAACAGCAGGCGCAAACTATATTGTGAATGGACTGTCCATCACGGATTCCAATAACTACGAAATCGGCTTTGGCATTCGGGCTGCGGCGGACAGTGCAGCGGGCACTTTCTACATCAATCCGCAGGGCATTGTGAATGCTGCCAGCTTTGCCCCAGTCGGTGCACCGGTATCGCCGGGCGAGTTCCTATCCATCTTTGGCGCAGGATTTGCCACGGCCACAACGATTGCAGCCGGGGCGCCGTTCCCAGCAACATTAGGTGGCGTGCAAGTGCTGGTGAACAACACTCCGGCACCGTTGTATTTTGTAAGTGCTGGTCAAATTAGTTGCCTGGTTCCTTTCGGAGTCACGGGGGCCACGGCCAGCTTTGTAGTAACTACTGGTGGCAAAACGTCCAACGCGGTGGAACTGCCGCTGGCAAGAACCAGCCCAGGGATTTTCACCGTGCCTTCTGCCGGAACTGGACCAGGAGCGATTTTGAAAGCGGATTACACACTGGTATCAGCAGCGAACCCAGCCAAGCGTGGCGATGTGGTGCTGGTGTTTCTCACTGGGTTGGGCAGCGTCACTCCAGCAGTTCGCGATGGAGCACTGGCACCGTCCAATCCGTTGAGCATTGTCCCTGGAACTCTCGCCGTCTACATTGGCGGCAAGCCTGCCGACATTCTATTTCAAGGCATGGCACCGGGTCTGGTTGGTTTATACCAACTGAATTTGAAGGTGCCAGGGAACGCTCCTACAGGAACCAACGTTTCCTTTGCCATTGATTCCGGCGATAGTTTTCATGACATGGTGGACATTGCCGTTGTACCCTAACGGCCAAAATCACTAAGATAGTGCCTCTGCTTCGTGATCTGGATACAATTCGCACCATACTGAATCAGGACCGTCCCTGGTCAGCTTATATTCTGGGCGACCTTGCTCCAGGGTCCTATGAACATTGCACGTTCCATTGCACGGAAACTTGCAATGGCATGGTAGCCTTGTATCGCGGTCTGGGTTTCCCCATTCTGTTTTGGCTGAATGCCCACCCGGCAATTCTAGATGAATTCAAAGAGCCCGCTGTATTCGTAAACATCCGCGTGGCCGATGCCGGGATGCTCGCCGGACGCTACCGGATGGTTGAGCCAAAGCTGATGGGCCGCTTTGTTCTGGATCTCGCCCACTGGACCCCAACCTGTGGTGAAGGTGCCCAACGATTGTCAGAGACCGACTTGATCGCCCTGCAAACACTGTATGCCGACGGGGTTGCCGATGGTAATCAGCCCTATTTTTTCTACCCTTCCATGTTGACCGATGGCGTGTTCTACGGCCTGTGGGAAGGGTCGGAATTAATCGCCGTGGCGGGAACGCATCAAGTGGTACAACAGGAGAGCGTGGCAGCGGTGGGCAATGTTTATACGCGTCGCGATCGTCGCGGAAAAGGCTGGGCAGCGCACCTCACAAGTGCCGTCACCTTACACTTGTTGGGAATGGGTATCAGCACTATCGTCCTGAATGTGGAACAATCAAAGCCCAATGCCCGTCGGGTCTATGAGCGACTGGGGTTCCGCTTGCATTGTGAATTTCTTGAAGGTCGGGCAGTGCGTGAGGATTTGAATTGACCGATTCCATACTTTTATACTTGGCCCTGTGTGCCAGTGCTTTTCTAGCCGGTGCCGTTAACGCAATTG
>JANMWO010000445.1:0-15058 GCA_031394025.1 Acidobacteriota bacterium | reverse complement strand
AGTCCCAGTTGGAGTAACATCCCGGCAGTGATGGCATTCGCCGCATTCAAACTGAAGTCGCCAATTAGTTGTGGATGCTCTCCGGTTGTAAGTGTATCTAACAACCCACCGGAACGAACAACAATGGGACATTCCAACTTTCGCAGAAAGTGTACAATGCGTTCTTCACTCGGTTTCAGAATTCGGGGACTGGCAACGCGCGCCTCAATCCCGGCACTCTTAATTTTCTCAACCGAATCTCGAAGCCCATATAATTCCAGATAGTCAAGAGTGATGCTAGCCGGTCTCAACTGCAGTGCGGCATCCAATTGAGTGGCGGTTCGAATTAACAAATGCAACTTCCTGTCACCAGAACCTTTACCAGCAGTCACGGCTTCATCCAAAGCGGATCGGACGCATTGGACTGGATCCGCTGTGGGTACTGAATGGGGAGTGCTCTGGAGTTTTACAAGCTCTTCCACCGCTTGTCGACGATGCAGGTTCAGTAGCGAAGTTGGGACAAACGGGCTGCCTTCAATCTCAGTTTCAATCGAATGCAGTGCGTAGGGAGTATTTCCCAAACGGGCCACCTGCTCCTTCACCGAATCGTTTGTGAGGGAATGATTCTGCGCGGCAGCAAGCGGTTCATCCGACGTTATCCGAACCAGCAATTCTCCAAGCTTCCATTCGGATAAAAGCGGTTTGCCACTTTGTGCTTTCACTGTTACTTGCAATGGCTGCTTGGCAATGGGCGATACAGCTTCTAAATACGGTCGTGCTGCTTTGTCGATATCGGGATCATGAGTGCGCCAAATTGGATCACCTGGATGCACCCGCTGGAAATCAATTGCCCCATTGGCAAAGCCAAGTTCAATGTTGCCATCTCCCAGTTCAATGACCGTAAAAATCCGCCCGCCTTCTTCTTTTTCCTGCGGACTCAGCCGATCAGCCCCATCGAATACGACGCCGTCACCGGGCTTGATGGCAGCTAGAAAATGAGCGGCTGATGGCTGGATAATAATAGTCTCATGCAAGCAACCAACCACTTCACCCATCCGCACGCCGCGATGCCGTGGAGCCCTTCCGTTCACCACGGTCTGATGATTGGTTCCAGAAAGGAAATGTGGCGCCAAACCCCGTGAATAGACCTGTTCCAGTTGCAGATCTTCCAGCTTGGTTGCACTCAACGGCAGGCCAGCCCAGGCTTCATCCACGGCCTTTCGATAGGCTCTGGTTGTCAGCGCCACGTAATCAGAATCCTTGTAACGGCCTTCAATTTTGAGGGAAGAAATTCCTATCTCAACCAGCTCTGGAACTTGGTGCAGTGCAAATAAATCTCCAGGCGAAAGCAGGTAGCGGGCGTCACCCAGTGGCTTCAAAACATCGTCCACAATCAGTTCATAGGGCAATCGGCACGCCTGTGCGCACTGGCCACGATTCGCGCTACGACCACCCCACGCTTCCGATGAAAAACACTGCCCCGAATAGGAAACACACAGTGCCCCATGAACAAACATTTCCAGTTCGCAATCGGTATTGGCGCGGATGGTGCGGATGTCACTGAGCGAAAGTTCCCTGGCCATCACCACACGGCTCACCCCGTGACGCATGGCCAAGGCAATTCCCTCAGCACTGGTGATGCTCATTTGTGTGCTGCCGTGAATGGCCAGATCTGGCGCAATCAGCCTTGCCAATTTAACCATGCCAAGGTCTTGCACAATAATGGAATCGGCCCCAGACTTGGCGATGGATTCCAAGGTCCTGGCTGCCGTCTCCAGTTCCGAATCGTATACCAGAGTGTTGAATGTTACGTATCCTTGCACGCCGCGGGCATGCAGTGTTCGCATCACTTCGGGAAGCTCAGCTACGGTAAAGCCAACCTTAGCCCGAGCACTAAAATGATCCAGCCCAAAATACACAGCATCCGCGCCTGCTTCAATAGCAGCGTGCAATTGCGGCCAATGCCCGGCCGGACTCATTACTTCCGGTTTGTTGGGAAGGATCACAATCTTAGGATATCGTGCGACTACTTTTTTGGGACAGAAATTGTGATGTTGCGGAATCGAAGTAACCCTTTGTGATCACCCTGCAGGAAGAAAGGTCCAGGTTCATCCTCATTGGAATCCAGTGCTCCGCCGGTGATCCCTTCCATTTCCTGCTTGTCATGGATCATCACTCCATTGTGAATTACTGTTACCTGACGACCGACTAAAGTAACGTCGTAAGTCTGCCATTCATTGGGACGCGGAGGAACCTCTTTGGCCGGGGCATGATACCCATAGATCGCCCCCATTTCATGGCTCGGCAGTTTTCCGCCTTCCGTTCCAATTTGTATTTCATAACGACCGCGCAGGTAAATACCGCTGTTGCCATGTTCCGGACAATTGAATTCAATATGAAGTTTAAAGTCATCAAACTTCCGTGTGGATTTTAGATTCGCACCACTTTCCGGATTTACCAATTCCCCATCTTTGACTTCCCAACGGCTTGGTCGACGATTGGCAATTGGTTCCCAACCAGTCAAATCTTTCCCGTTGAAAAGTTTTTCAGGACGTCCCCAGGCATTGGGCTCGTCCCTGCGCAATGCTGGAGCGCGAACTCCGGTAAGTTTGGCGTCAATGACACCACCAGTTTTCTGAATGCCCGTGAATGTTTTTCCATCAGGAATGGAAAGTTCCCAAATTACTTCTGGACGGTCCCCAACGCGTGGCACCAAAGTAATCACAAAGTGCGCGCCTTCCCATTTGGCACTGGTTGCTGGTCGAACAGCACCTCCACGAGGTTGAATGCGAATGAGGTAACCATCATCCTCTTTCACCTCCATCCATTGCGGATAGGTTTCCGTGGATGTGGTTACGTTCAAATCCCAACGACCCAAAAATACCTTGGTCTGCGCCTCGCTGGGTTGCACTTGAAAAGCTAGCGCGGAAATCGCCGATATTGTGAACATTACAATGGAATGCTTCATTCCCCCTAGTCTACCTTCTTAATATTCTTGATCAGCGCTTAACGAAGCCTTATCACAACCGCGTTGTTTCAGTTGCGATACTTTCAAATGTGGACACAAACAAACGCCAAACCGTTTTCCTATGGTTATTTGTAGGATTGCTTGCAGCGTCCACATTATTGTTGGCGGGGTTGCAATACCGCTGGATCAATGAGGTGAGCGCCAGTGAACAGGATCGTCGACAAAGGCGTTTGCAGGCCGATATCGAACGATTGGCAAGGGATTTCGATGACGAAATTTCAACCATTTTTACAGCCATCGCAACAAACAACCGGGAATGGAGCGACCTGGATGATGCAACAATTGAGGCCGGATATTTGCAGCAGTTTGAATCGTGGCGCGAATCGGCCAAACACGAACAGTTGGTGCGCCGCCTGGTAAGAGTGATCCCCAAAGGTGATTCCTTTGTTCTGAGGGAGGCCAACCCGCTTCGTAAAGAATTTCAAACTGTGGATTGGCCCCCCGGTTGGGAGCGGTTTCGAGAACGAATGAATGGCCGATTGAGAGGTGATAGTTCAAGGCCCGGACCCATGGATGGCGGCACAATCAACGTTATTGAAATCCCCCGCTGGAGAAGTCGTGAAAGGATTGAAGGAAATGGAATTCGCGAATGGCTTGCCGTGGAACTTGATCTTCCGCTGATTCAAAAGGAATGGATTCCAGAACTTTTGAAACATCATTTGGGCAGCACTGGTCCTTTGGAATATGATGCCGAAATCACCATGAGCGAGGAGCCGGAACGGATTGTATTCGCTTCTAACTCGGCAGGAGAAACAATCGGCACCGCAGCCGATGCCGCCTGCCAACTGTTCCGATTGAAATTTCCTCGTGGTCGTTTTGGGCCAAGGGGTGGACGCGGAAATTCCGAACAAGGCCGCTGGCAGTTGGCGGTGCGCCACAAACAAGGATCGCTGGAAGTGGCCGTGGGTCGGGCTAGAACACGAAATCTGGCTCTGACAACCGCCATTCTGGCATTGATGCTATTAACCATTGGCGCGCTAGTGTGGCTAACAAGACGAGCCCAGCAGTTGGCTTATTTGCAAATGGAATTCGTCGCAGGTGTCTCTCATGAATTGCGCACTCCGCTAACAGTGATTGGAACAGCAGCGTTTAACATGGGGAGTGGCATAGTGAAGTTTAATAATCAGCCCCAACTGGAACGCTACGGAACCTTGATTCAGGATCAGACAAAAAAGTTGGGTGCCATTGTTGAGCAAGTACTTCGTTTCGCTGGGGCACGCCCAGATCAGGCTCATTGGAAGCGGGAAGTAGTTATGGTGGACCAATTGGTTGACCATGCCCTGGCCGCTTCTGCCCAGGCAATTGCCGAATCGGGATGCACTGTGAATTGGAACATTCCAACCGACCCCATTGCTGTGATTGGAGACGCCACTGGATTGCAACATGTATTGCAGAATTTGATCAGCAATGCCGCTAAATATGGTGCCAGCGGTGGGCAAATTGAAATTGCTGCACTGTTAACTTCTGGTAACGTAGAAATCACCGTGAAGGATTATGGCATAGGCATTTCAAAAAGCGAGGCGGGTAAAATTTTTGAACCATTTTTTAGAGGCAAAAAAGCAGTTGCCGATCAAATTCACGGCACAGGGTTGGGCTTAAGCTTGGCTAAGAGAATTGTTGAGGGCAATGGCGGAAAGATTTTTGTGAAGAGCCAGGAAGGGAAAGGGAGTGAATTTATAGTGCGGTTGCCAGCAGCCCCCAAGGAGTCGATGAGTGAATTCACGGATCCTGTTAATTGAAGACGAACCAGGCTTGGCCCTGACTCTTTCCGACTTGCTTTCATCCAGCGGTTACGACGTGGATACAGCCGGGGATGGTATTTCAGGGCTAGCCAAAGCGAAAGGAAATCCCTACCACTTGATCCTGTTAGACGTGATGCTTCCTGGTCGCAGTGGGATTGAAGTTTGCAGAGAGCTGCGCCAGTCCGGATCGGATGTGGCCATTCTGATGCTTACTGCCCGTTCGCAAATTGTGGATCGTGTAGTGGGTTTGCGCACCGGTGCCGATGACTACCTCACCAAGCCTTTTGATCCATCTGAATTGTTGGCTCGGGTGGAAGCCTTGCTGCGTAGGGTTCACAAGGAAAATCCCATTGCCGTAGTGCGGTTTGAGTTTGGCACGGTTCAAGTTGATTTTGAAAAGACAGAAATCTTGCGCAATGGAAAGCAAGTTAGTCTGGCGGGCAAAGAAGTGCAACTGCTTCGATACCTAATTGAACATCGCGATAGGGTCCTTTCTCGTGATCAGATTCTGAGTGACGTGTGGGAATATCAACCCAACATTACAACTAGAACTGTGGACGTCCATGTTTCCTGGTTAAGACAAAAGCTTGAGGAAAACGCCCAGTTTCCGAAACATATTCTCACCGTCCGCGGCGTTGGCTATCGATTTTCTGCATAACCAACCGGGTCAAATTCCGTGCCACCGTGTTGTAAATTGAATGAGACGCTTAATCTTAAGTTTCGGATTGGTCGCATTGTCGGCATGGGGTCAGGGTAGAGGCTCACAGCATGACAGAATCCTGGCTCCATTTGAGCGACTCCGAAGGATTCAGAATACTGAAGTATGCTGAATATGGATGCTTCGCTACGCAATTTTCTTAACCTCCATTGGTGCTACTTTTGCTGGAACCAATTCCTTTGAATCGGCGCAGGATTTCCTGAAGCAGAATTGCGAAAAGTGCCATCATGAAAAAGCTGCCGCAGGGGGATTTAAGCTTCCTCGCGTCAGCACAAAAATAAGCTTACAGACCGATGGGGAAAAGTGGAAGTCGCTAGCCCTGCGCGTGAAAAATGGTGAGATGCCTCCGCGCGGAGGGGCCGTTCCAACGCTGGATGATCGTGAACAGTTCTCGCAGTGGGTGGAAAGTGCAGTGCGCGCGGAAGCCTGCTCGGCTGGGATCAGTGCTGGACCCTCTCCTATCCGTCGCTTGAATCGCGATGAGTACTCCGCAACGTTGCGCGACCTTCTGGATATGCACCTGGATATCGGCCATGCGCTGCCTGTTGATGGCGCTGGCGGCGAAGGGTTTGACAACGCAGCGGAAACTTTGTTTCTATCTCCGTTGCATTCAGAAAAATACATGGAAGCGGCCAAGTTCGCCATGGATTTTGCGGCCAAGGAATATAAATCGCATGGCATGATTTTTGAGAAAAAAGATCAACCCCCGCAGTTGGTGTTGAAGCGTTTTCTTACTCGCGCCTTCCGCAGGCCAGTAACCGATAGCGAGGTTTCCCCCTACTTGACTTTGTTCCAGGCAGCGCAAAAACAGGGCGAACCAGTGCAACCGTCCATCCTTTTTGCATTGCGAGCGGCATTGGTTTCACCAATGTTTCTCTACCGCTTTGAGCCAGCCAACGAAAGCAAAGAGCCCCGATTACTGGACCAATACGCATTAGCATCGCGACTCTCTTATTTTCTATGGGGAAGTATGCCCGATGAATTTCTGTTCGATATTGCCGCTGCCGGAAAGTTGCAGGACCCGGAAGTCTTGCAACAGATAATTCCGCGGATGATGAAGAACGATAGGTCACTTGGTTTTACCCAAAGATTCGCCGAACAGTGGTTGCGCACCAGAGAGTTGACCACCGATAAAGTTCCCGATGCGAAACTTTTCCCCACCTATGCCGCCAGTGAAGATCTGCGCTCCGATATTCGATTGCAACCTGTCTTGTTTCTGCGCGAGATATTTTTACAAAATCTATCCCTGCTGAATTTGATTGATTCCACCCACACCATTGCCACCAAACAATTGGCCACTCTCTTTGATGAAAAGTTGCCGTTGAACCCCAACGCTGCATCGCAACCACAGTGGGTAGAATTACCCAAAGGCAGCCGACGCGGTGGGTTGTTGGGGATGCCAGCGGTGCTGACCGTTTCATCCTACCCCTACCGCACCAGTCCTGTATTACGTGGCGCATGGATTCTGGAATCAATGCTGGGAACTCCACCACCGCCTCCGCCTCCCAATGTTCCTGCTCTTGAAGAAACCAATCCCAGTTCAACCAAAATGACCGTTCGAGAAAGACTGGCGCAGCACCGGCAAAATCCCAACTGTGCCGGATGTCATAGCCGCATTGACCCAATGGGATTCGCTCTGGAAAATTACGATGCCATCGGCCGTTGGCGTGACCAGGATGAAGGCAAGCCTGTGGACAATTCCGGTGAACTGTTGGATGGAACCAAATTTAACGGACCCGCAGAATTGAAGCAAGTACTGCTGGATCGTAAAGATTTATTTGTTCGGAATCTGGCCAGCAAAATGTTAGGCTACGCCCTGGGTCGTGGACTGACGTTGAAGGATGGCTGCGCGATTGATAGCATAGTGGCACAAGTTAAGAGCAAAGATTACAAAGCACAGGCGCTGTTAGAAGCCATTGTGCTGAGCGTTCCGTTTCGATATCAGGCAGGTTTGAAGCAATGAATATCAACTTAGACAAAGCACGCATTTCACGACGCACTCTTTTGAAAGGCGCAGGTGTGGGGTTAGGACTTCCGTGGCTGGAATCCATGGCGGCCTCACCGATAACTTCTGCAAGTCCAAATCGACTGGCTGTGTTGTATATGCCCAACGGCGTCAACGTAACTTCCTGGACCCCGGAAGGCACCGGTCGCGATTTCAAACTGTCTCCAACCCTGGCCCCGCTTGAAGATTTGAAAGATCGCATCACAGTAATTAGCAATCTTTGGAATGCAAATTCCAAAGGCGGTGACGGGCACTACGTCAAAGAAGCAGCCATTCTTACTTGCTCCACAATTAAGAAAACTCCTGGGGCTGATTTGGCGAATGCCATTTCCATGGATCAGGTTTGTGCTCAAAAAGTAGCGTTGCAAACGCCGCTCGCTTCCTTGGAACTGGGTGTCACCCCGGTGGCCATTGGTGTCGATGCGGTGGTGGGTTATACACGGGTATATGGATCGCACATTGCCTGGAGCAACGCATCCACTCCGCTGGCTCGTGAAATTAACCCACGCTCAGTTTACGAACGTTTGTTTCGCGCCGCAAACGGTGGCAAAGGGAATCAGTCGAAACAAGATACTCTGCTGCTGGATCGTGTTCTGGGCGATGCCAAGCGTCTGCGGGGCCAAGTGAGTTCTGCCGATAAGCTGCGCATTGACGAGTACATGTCGGTAATGCGTTCGCTTGAAGAACGCGTCACCCGGGCCAGCAGTGGTGCTCAGCAAAGTTGGAAGCCGAAGGTTGCCCTGGTCTTGAAAGACGCGCCCACAGACCGGCCCACAGATCATGCCGAACACGTGCGGCTAATGATGGATATGATCGCTGTGGCTTTCCAAAGCGATACCACGCGGGTGGCCACTTTCATGTTTGGCAATGCCGTAAGCAACGTCAGCTTCCGCTTTCTGGAAGGCGTCACCGCCGGGCATCACGATGTTTCCCATCATCAGAAAGAAGCCGACAAACTGCGTCAATATCAGTTGATCAATCGTTGGCACATTGAACAATATGCCTACTTGCTGCGGAAGTTGGCGGCAATGAAAGAAGGCGAAACTAACGTGCTGGATAGTTCCATGGTGCTGTTTGCCTCAGCGTTGAGCGATGGAAACAGTCATAATCCGCACAAGCTGCCTTTAGTGCTGGCGGGTCGTGGCGGCGGCAGGATCGATTCCGGTCAGCACTTGGTATTCGGCGAGGATACCCCCGTCGCCAATTTGTACATGGGCATGCTAGAGGCCTTTGGCGCCCCTGTGGAACGATTCGCCGATAGCACTGGCGTGTTGCCCGGATTGTTGCGAGGTTAACATGAAGCTGGCGCTGTTTCTAATTGCCACCACTTTACTGGCCGATGATTTTTCTGGAACGTGGATAGGACAATTCCCCACCAGAAACGGAGAGACGCAAGACATTGCTTTTCAGTTTTCGCAAGATGGAGCAAAGCTGACCGGCAAATTATACGGAGACTATCGCAGCACGCCGATTGTAGAAGGCAGAATTTCAGGCAACGTTTTGGCTTTCGCTACCGCATCGCAAGAGCAAGCCGGCAACCAGATCAACGAAACCAGATTCCGTTTTAGCGGCAGGTTGACCGAAGGCAAAATCGAACTCACCCGAGAGCGAGAAACGGCCAAGAATGCAGGAAATGGCGGCAATGTGCAGTTCAAAGGAAGTACGCGGGTGACGTTTACTCTAAAGCAAATTGTCCGCAAATGATCTAACTTAATGACCATGCAACGCAACGTGATCTTTTAAGATGCATCGGTCCATTACCACGGTAATCCCCGCATCTCGAGCCTTTTGCGCCGCCTGCTCATGCATCACCCCTTCCTGCATCCACACGCACTTTACACCCATTTGAATGGCTTCATCCACAAGCTCTGGTACAAACTCAGCCCGACGAAAAATATTTACAATGTCGATTTTATCAGGCACATCCAGCAGCGTCGGGTAGCTCACTTCCCCCAGCACTTCGGTTTCTTGCGGATTCACTGGCACAATGCGATATCCATGCTTTTGCATGTATTGCGACACGCCAAAGCTGGGGCGCAATTTGTTGGAAGACAACCCCGCTACTGCGATGGTTTTTGAGTTTCTGAGGATCTCTTCAATTGTCATGGCCGGGTTCTGGCATCTTCAAAAGTTTACGAAAACGTTCCATTTCACGAGTGGTCAAGTGACGGCATTTGCCCGGTGGAATCCCTTCCAGCCCAATAAAACCAATGCGTACCCGACGCAGCTTTTCCACCAACCGACCAAAGTGACTGAACATCAACTTAATTTGATTGGTGCGACCTTCAATCAACTTCACTTCATACCAGGGATTTTCCTGCGGACGAATTAATTTCAAACCAGCCGGTGCCGTGCGATTGCCGTGGATCGGAACGCCTCTGCGGAACTGCTCGCATTGATCATCAGTAAGCTGTCCGGTGACCTTCACCACATACACTTTTTCCAGTTTCGATTTCGCTGAAGTCACTCGGTTGGCAAAGTCGCCATCATTGGTGAACAGCAACAGCCCTTCCGTGTTGTAATCCAAACGACCGACGGGAACCACACGTTCCTTCATGCCGCGGACAAGCTTCATCACCGTGGGTCTGCCTTCCGGGTCCTCGGTAGTAGTTACGCAGCCCTTGGGCTTGTTCAACGCAATGTAGATCAGGTTTTTGGGTGCATGCAACAGTTTGCCATCCACCTTGATGTGGTCCTGGTCCAGGTCGGCCTTGCTGCCCAGTTCCATCACCACTTTGCCATTCACCGTGACCATGCCCTGCACAATCAGGTCTTCGGCCTTGCGGCGGCTTGCCACACCAGCGCGGGATAAGATTTTTTGTAAACGTTCTACGGCCATGATGGAACAGTTCCTTACTGCTGATTTCCTTCTACTGCGGCTTTCGCCAATTCTTCTGCCGCCTCTGGTGCTAGCTCTTCGACAGTTTCCACTGCGGGCTGATCGCCTTGCACAGAAGCTTCCGCCTCAGGCTTCATCTCTGCGATTTCCGTAGACGCGGCTTCCACAATTTCTTCGTCAATCGCCAGACGACGCAGCTCCTCAAATTCCTTCAACGTGGGCAGCTCGTTGATGCCACTCAAACCGAACTGTACCAGGAACTCACGAGTCGTTTTGTAAAGGATCGGCTTGCCCACCACATTCTTGCGACCGGATGTCATGATCAACTTCCGTTCCAGCAGCGTCTTCAATACGCCTGCTCCCTGAACACCGCGGATCTCCATAATCTCTGGCGCAGTTATCGGTTGCTTGTATGCAATCACGGCCAATGTTTCCAGCGCTGCCAATGACAATTTCAAAGGCTGTTTCAGATTTTTAACGAACTGCCGGATCACGTCGTGATGTTCCGGCTTAGTGCCCATCTTAAATCCGCCAGCCACTTCTTTAATAATTACGCCACGCTCGGGTCGCGAACAATCTTCCAGCAAAGCAGCAATCACTGTTTGAATGCGCGTCTTATCCTGCTGCAAAGCAATAGCGATTTGTTCAATAGACAGAGGCTCTTCAGTGATGTAGACAACGGCTTCCACTACCGCGCGCAGATCAAGGTCACTCATTTCCGTCGGAGCGACTGCCTCCTCACCCAAGACGATCTGTTCCGGAACAACCTCTTCAGTCACGACGGGTTCTGGAATCGCTTCCACTTCTTGCTGCTGTTCTTCTTGCTCTTCCATCACTATTAAATGTAATCCCCTTCCAATTGAGAGATGGCCTGTTCATCTTCTGAAACTTCATCAAACTTATCTCCACGCTTCAGAACAATGTCCCCGAATTCATCTTTCTGCGCCAAGCTCACGGCTTGCAATTTTACCAGTTCTAAGATGGCTAGAAACAGGCAAATCATCGCTCGGCGGCTGCGTTGCCGTTCAAATAAATCTGTAGCCGAAACCGGTTCGCTCTTGCGTGAATTCCCCAGCACATTACGCAAAAAGTGGATCATGTCCGGAACGCTGACATCCTCTTTCGTAATCTCAAACGCCGGGCGCAACTTCGTTCTTTCTAAAATCTTTTGCAGAGTCTGAACCAAGTCGAAAAGCGTGACGTCCAACCCTGGGTCATCATCCTCACTCATGAAATTCTTCAACTGTGGATTAGACCAAATCACTTCTTCCACCAAACGTTTCTGCTGCAGCATTTCCGCCGCATTCTTGAACCGTTCGTGTTCAATTAACTGATCCACCAGCTCTTTGCGTGGATCTTCCTCCGGGTCCATTTTCTGAAGCTCAGGGTCCCTGGGCAACAACGTTTTAGACTTTATGTGGATCAACGTAGCTGCCATATATACGAACTCGCTAGACAACTCAAAATCAAGTTGCAGGGCGCTTTCCATATACTTCAGGTACTGGGCTGTTATGTCTGAGATGGGGATATCATAGATATCTATTTGCTGTTTGCGAATCAAATCCAGCAACAGGTCCAATGGCCCATCGTACTGCTCTAAATGAAAATTAAGGGGCGATGACGACACTACTTCAATAGGGTAACATTGACGCTTGTGGAAAACCCTCAAAAGCGGCTTATTTACCCTGCTCCTTTGGCTTTTCTCTGGTCCATTCTCCAATCCATTCCAGAAATGTGCGATACCACAATTCACTGTTCTGCGGCTTTCCCACCCAATGGCCTTCATCGGGAAAAATTAATAGCTTGGATGGCACTTTTTTCATCTGCAAAGCGGTGTAAAGCTGTAACCCTTGCCCATAGGGCACACGGTAATCTTTTTCCCCATGAATCACCAAGGTGGGCGTCTTGAAGTCGCTCACGTAATAGCTGGGGGACATGCGGGCGTACAAATCAGGGTTGTCCCAGGGCATCCCCTTGAACTCCCAAAGTGGGAACCATACTTCTTCTGTTTCGCCAGCCATACTGCGCAAATCGAATACCCCTGCATGGGAAACGAATGCCTTAAAACGCTGCGTATGACCCAGCATCCAGTTCACCATGTAGCCACCGTAGGAACCACCAGCCGCCGCAAAACGCTCCGGATCTGCCCACTCTTTGGCAGCCACCGCGTCAACCGAGCTCATGATATCCTCGTACACTTTGCCGTTCCAATCGCTGTTGATCTCGTCAGTGAACTTCTGCCCGTATCCTGTGGAACCGCGCGGATTCGGCATCACCACCACAAACCCCGCTCCAGCGAAAACTTGCGGATTCCAACGATATCCCCAATTTTCGTGCCAGGCACCTTGCGGGCCTCCATGAATCAGAAACAGTACCGGATATTTTTTCTTCGCGTCAAACCCCGCAGGTTTCAAAATGAAGCTGTGGACCTTCGCTCCTTCCGCCCCTGTCGTGTAGATTTCTTCCATCGGCGGCAATGCATATTCAGCCAGCAGCGCATCGTTAAGGCGCGTCAATTGCACCGGCGCACCACCTGCCGACGATACTTTGAACAACTCCGGCGGATGCCCGGCGCTCTGCTCGCTGTAGACCATGGTCTTGGCATCAGGAGCCAGACGAAGGTCGTCGAACGTGCTGTTTCCAGTGATAATGGATCGGGCCGCACCACCATTGACATTGATCATTTGAACCGACTGACGTCCACGATCTTCAACAGTATAAAACAGTCGAGCCGAATCAGGACTCCAGATCATACTTCCCACATTACGATCCAGCGTCTCCGTCACTTCCTTGGTTTTTCCATTGGCGCGGTCCATCACCATCAAGCGCCAACGATCAGACTCGTAGCCCGCAATGCGTTGCGCCAACCATGCCAGGCTCTTGCCGTCAGGGGAATAAACAGGACCAGTATCGGCACCAAATCCAGAAGTAACTCGTTGCGGATCGCCGCCATTGGCCAGCACCGTGTATAGATCGGAATTGGTGCTGGTGGATGGATCACCGTCGGCATTCAGCACGTAACAAACTTCCTGCGAATCAGGCGAAATAGCGTAGCCTTCCGGTCCACCCAATGAAAAGCTGGGGACATCACGATTGCCAGGGGTAATGTCTTTAACTCGCCCACCATCAATGCTGACTATCAGCAGATGCTTACGACGTTTGGATTGCCATTGATCCCAATGTCGGTAAAGCAGCCCCGTATAGGTGCGGGCTTTCACCTTGCTAACTTTTTCTTTTTCTAAAGCAGCTTTGTTGCAGTCCTCAGAATCGCATTGCGGGTAAACTTCACTGGTGAATAAAAGGTGCTTGCCATCGGGAAAGAACAGAACGCCATCGGCTTCGGTAGCAAGGTTGGTCACAGCTTTGACGTTGCCGCCATCGGCATCCATCTGCCAAATTTGCGTGGTCTCGCTGCGATCAGAAAGGAATACCAGATTTTTCGAATCCGGAGACCAACGGGGCCGCTCGTTGTTGCCTTGCGTTGTGATTTGTTTGGGCGCTCCACCGGCCAGTTCCACCATCCAGATTTGTCTGGGCTTAGTGTTCTTGTCCATATCAACGGTCTGAACGGTGAAGGCCACCCGCTTCCCATCAGGGGAAATTTGGGGATCACTCAGCCGTTGCACTTTCATCAGAGCGTCGAACGTAAAGTTCTTTTGCGCGAGCGCCACTGACGGGACTGCCAGCACAATTAAACCCAGAACAATTTGGCCCAGGGCAATTTGAAAATGAAGCTTCCGCATAACCTTTCTATTGTAGAGTTTCTCAGGTGCTTTCAGAAATCGAGGATAGCGATTTATTACGCGTATCGTGTCATCTTGTTCAGAAGAAAGAAGAACGCCTTTCTGCCGAATGCACGCTTTTTGGCGACGCCAAGCCCATCCCACTTGTAAACTATGAAGGTGGATAAACCTGTTGCCCTCATCACTGGTGCCAGTCGCGGTATTGGACGCGGTGTCGCCCTGGAACTTGCCCGAACTCATAGCATCGTTGCAACCTATCGCGACCGGAAAGATGCCGCCGAATCCTTAGCCACTGCCACCGGTGCCAGTATTTTTCAATGCGATATTGGGGTAGCCGCTGACCGTACCAATCTCTTGGCCTTCACCAAAGCAAAGTTCGGCAGATTAGATTTACTGGTGAATAACGCGGGCACGGCCCCACGCGTCCGTCAGGATATGCTTGAAGCTACGGAAGAAAGTTTTGATGAACTAATTAATACCAACTTAAAGGGTCCTCACTTTCTCACCCAGTCAGCAGCACGCTGGATGCTGGAACAAGGCAGTGGACGCATCGCATTTGTCACCTCCATCAGTGCCTACACTTCCTCAGTAAGTCGCGCCGATTACTGCCTATCGAAGGCCGCCCTCAGCATGTCCGTCGCACTCTATGCCGCACGCCTGGCTGAAGCAGGAATCAAAGTTTTTGAAATTCGCCCCGGCATCATTCGCACTGACATGATCTCCGCCGTGGAATCTGTTTATGAAGAGAAAATTGCTAACGGCTTGCTGCCCCAACGCCGCATGGGCGAAGCTTCCGATATCGCCAAAGCCATTCGTGCCATCGCCGACGGATTGCTGGATTATTCCACCGGCCAGGTGATCAACGTCGACGGCGGATTTCACTTGAGGACATTGTAGAGACAACCATTTGGTGGTAGCCTACGGCCATGTGGATTCGTAAAGCCGCCCGCGACAAGAAAAAAGGGATCGATTGCCCGGTTCCCACCCAACCAGTTTCCAATGAA